>NZ_JBKHKJ010000013.1:0-131508 GCF_046546515.1 Parasediminibacterium schistidii
AACAAATTTTCAGAATGCTCATACCCAGTCCTGTGCAAAATCCAGGACAACACCAAATAGAACACTAATAAAACAAGTGCCAAAAACCCATTAATATATTTATCAACAAATCTATTCATTATTCGGGGGTTACAACTGCGCTTGTAGAAGACAACTTACTTAAACCATGGTTGGTTTTTTCCCAATAAAAAGGCTTTGTAATCAATTGCCACAAGCCCATGTAGGCAGCCCTTGAGTGCATTAGCCAATAAATTGGGTTTAATATTGCAAATAATATCAATTCATAATACCGCCTTTTAAACACGGCCAGCATATTTACATATATCATCAACACATTGCCCGCAATAAAATTAAAGATGGAAATATACAATACCCAGTCGGGGAAAATAGACCGTATGAATGCAAATTTGAATATCATGTACAAAACAAAGAATGCTAGCAATATAGGATATAATAAAAAAGTAAAGGATGTGCCGCCAATAAAAAAGTTAAACCCAAAGAAACCCCTCCACCCTACTTGCCGTACCAACCTGGCAGGATTGCGCATGTGAACTAGATAGGTTTGCATATAACCTTTTATCCATCGGCTGCGCTGGCGTATCCAGTTAAAAAATTCATTGTTTGCTTCTTCTAAAGTAGTACTATTTACAACCCCTACTTTCAAGCCCCTGTCATATACACGAAGCCCCAAGTCGGCATCTTCTGTTACATTAAATGGATCCCAAGCGCCTAGTTCTATAAGGGTAGCCAATTTAAAGTGGTTTGATGTGCCACCCAAAGGAATAGGCACGTCTAATGTTTCCAGCCCACTTAGCATATAATCGAACCAATAAGAATATTCTAACGTAAACATCCTTGTAAGCAGGTTCTCATTTTTGTTAAAGTAGTTTAAGGCCCCTTGCAGTACCACAAATTCTTCGGGCAGTTTCCTAAACTGGCACACTACTTTTTTTAGCTGATCGCTATCTGGCACGTCTTCCGCGTCATAAATAGCTAGGTATTCGCCCCTAGAAAAATACAAGCCATAGTTGCAAGCTTTTGGCTTGGTTTTGGGCATGTGGAAAGGCACAACAATTACCTCGAAATTAGCTGGGAAGTCAAGGTTCCTTACTGCATTCAATGTTTTGTCGTCATCTTCTTCTATCAGTAGCTTTACATCTAGTTTTGCCCTGGGGTAGTCTAGACTACGCAGGTTCCAAATCAATTTACGGATTAGTTTATCCTCTTTATACACCGGCAATAAAATAGTATAAACCGGTAGCGTTGCCTCGTTTACGCCTTTTATTTCTTCTTTAGATACTACCTCGTGCAACTCAGACTTAGATCCAGTAAGGGCTAGGTATAGCTTGAACAATATAGAGAACAAAAAGAAAATAGAGGAAAGTAAGTTGAGGACAATAAAAGTTGGTTTAAAGAAAATGATGATAAAAATGAACCCTAAAGCCACAGACCCAAAAAGGAAATACAACTGCGGATCGGTAAAAGTGATTAATGCAGAACTTTCTGGATATTTTTTCATCAAGCTGAATACCGCTTCTTTTACAAAGAAACCGCCTCTTAACTTGTGCGACAACCAAGTAATATCTAAGTCAGATGCAGCTACAAGCTTTATCTTGCACTTAAATTTTACAACTAAACTGGTTACCAATTTTTCATCAAAAGGGTCTGCTGCGGCTACTAGTAGTTCGCCACTTCCATTTTTGCGGATAGGCAAATACAAAAAAGCATTCATGTGCGATATATCGCATTGGTTCACATACGCTTCATCTAGCTCTTCGTCACGTAAGTTTATCGCTACGTGACCTTGTTGTTCTAAGTAAACTAAATAGTCCCTGCGTACTAAAAAACCAAAGTTTAGTGCAGCTTTAATAGGCGCATAACTATAAATGTTGGCAATATTTAATACAGCATCAAGCTTTTCATCCGTAAATGAATTGCCTGTTACCATTCTATGCAATACACACTGTGCCATACATTTAGTTAACGAAGTATAATTATACTAACCTAAAACAGGTTTTCGATTATCCTTATGTTTATATTAAAAGATTGCTGGTTATGGTTGTCAGTGTGTTGCTGAAACACAACCTGAAACCTATAACCAGCAAACTGTAAGAAAAATTAAAGCTCTTTAAATGTTTCCTGAGACTCTTTTACTTTATTGCGCACAAATAAAAGGGCTAACAATACCAATACTAGCAGCAAACAAAGCAAAATCCATTTGTATTTTTCATAAAACACTTGAAAACCATTAGACTCACCCCTATAACTAACCAAATCGTTGTCTTCTGGCAGTTTAAAGAAGTAGTTGCTCTTCCCACTACTGTTTGCAATACAAACATTGCTTTCAATCTCGGTAAGCTGCGTACTAAAATTTTTAATTACGCTTTCAAAAGCGGTCTTATTGCTGCTATCCCCTCCCAAGGATGTAACCATAAGCACAGTACTGCCCCGTTCCTTAAAAATCTGTGCCATCCCACTACTAGAAAAATCATTTATATTATAAGTAATTTTCCCATCATTGTCTTTATACAATTGAAAATCTTTTGTATAGTTTACTGGCAGCTCCGTGAAATTTTTCACGAAAGGATCCGTTTTTGTAAGCAAGGCTATAACATTAAAGCCTTTTAGGTCATCCATTGTTGTTTTATCTGACGCAACAAGTGGCGGAACAATTATTTTGTTGTAATTAGGATTGAAAGGGGCGTTCAATTGGTAGAAAAGCTCGCCAACTGAAGATATGATGTTTGAGTTGTATAAGCTAGGAGAAACCAATATTTTGGTAGGTACTTTCCTAAACTCGGCAGGGAAATTGAAAAAACTATAAAACTTGTTTACCTTTTCGCCTACAAACGTAAGCGTAGAAGCTTTTACATTCACGAAAGCAAAGAAACTGCTAAAGCCTTTTTC
Organism: Parasediminibacterium schistidii; assembly: GCF_046546515.1. NCBI lineage: Bacteria > Pseudomonadati > Bacteroidota > Chitinophagia > Chitinophagales > Chitinophagaceae > Parasediminibacterium > Parasediminibacterium schistidii. Next base: position 2,908 of record NZ_JBKHKJ010000013.1, read on the forward strand.
ACAAGTTTTCTCGTATGGGCGAAACCTATACTCCACTTCAAGTGTGTTGAATTTGCTTAGCATATACGGTTTCAGCTCTATGTCTTCAATAAAGTTTACCCTGTTTTTAAGGTTGGAATTATATACAAGGTTTTGATTGAGGTATATATTAATAAACCCCCTGTCATCCTGCTTAATAGCAGAAAAGAAACTTTCTAAGTGAAACGTTAGCTTGGTGGGTATTGCATTAAACTCTGTTAAAGAGAATACATACTTGCTTTTTAGCGAGCCAATTCCTTCTAATAACGACGGTGTTGCACCAAGACTTTCGAGTGAAACAATTAGCGGAGACTTGTTATCTACGTTTGAATAACCTGGAACAGCCTCGTCAATCAACATTTTTTCAGAAAAGGCGCCGCTCAGCCGTTTGTTACTGGTAAGTGCGTTGATTGCTTTTTTATAGCCTTCTGCATCTTGGCCAGTTATAACCATTACAGTCCTCATCCCCAAACCTGTGGTAACACGTGCAAGCGATATTAAGCCCTGCCCTTTGCCCATAGAGGGTATTACCTGCCTAACTGAATATGGAAGCTTGTCTGCAACACCTGTAATAACACCAAAAGGCAATGAATCATTAGAATTATATACGCCTGTATAAATGTCTTTCTGCGTGCCTTGTTTTAAAATGGTATAAATAAGGCCCCCAGCAGTTAAATCATTCAAATCTGCTGTTGCAGGAGAATAAACAGAAGTAAATTCCTGTATCCATTCTTTAAGGCTGCGTTGGTAGCCAACTATGTCCTGGCTAACTACGCTTATATAAGAACTGTTTTTTATACTCATCCACAAAGCTATATTATCTATATCACGGCACTGATCGCCGCTAATACTCATGGAAGCTGCTATTTTTAGCTTTATGAACCTTCCATCTGGCTGTAACTCAGATTGGTTCAATGGTACTTCTATCCTAAACATGGTATCGGTAGCTGTTACAGCTACCCTTTGCGTATATACTGGCAAATCTTTAACGCTTACCACAATAAACGAGGTATTTGCATCCAAAACCTGGGACGCAGAGATATTCAAAACCAGCTTACTTCGATTTATGTCGTCATCTGGTTTTACTTTTATATAATAGCTCAACGACCCCGTAATACCATTGATAGAAGCATCTTCATAGCCCATCGACTCGAACGAGCGGATTGACTGTGCTTCCAAGCTGGCCATTTTTAAAACCAACATTAAGATTAAAATAAATTTAAACCTCATTTTCATTTTCATTTTCATTTACTTAGAAAGATTAAATTCCAACCGATAAAAATTCCCTGTACTTTCATCGCTATTATATGTAAGCTTACCACCCATTTGTTCTGCTAGCGTTTTTGCTACAGAAAACCCCAAAGTAGTTTGTGTTGCAACCCCATGCGACTGGCTCAGCTCGTCTAAGCCGTTAAAAAGCTGTTCCAATTTTTTGCTACCCAAAATTTTACCTTTATTGGCTATATCCAGCACTGCTTTGTTATCTACCTTATGTAAATGGATAGATACAATAGTGTTACTTGCAGAATACCTAACTACGTTAGACATTAATTTAACCAATACCTGATCTAAAAATATTTTATCCAAATATACAATAGTAGAAGATGGGTCAATATTAAGCTGCAACTTTATTTGCTTCATGGTAGCTGCGTCAGACATGTCCATTGTAACCTGCTCTACCGCCTTCCCAAAATCAATATCAGTATAGTTATAGTCTATTTGGCTACTTTCCGATTCGGCTGAATTTGCCATTTTCTCAGATAAATACTTCAGTTTTTCGTTTCCAACACCAATATAGCCCAATATTTCCGTTTGCTCTGCTGTAAAATTTTCATTTGTCTCTTTAAGCAAGTCAAGCGACATTTGTATAGAACCTGTAAAATTCCTAAAGTCGTGCAGTATCATGTTCAAAGCGCTATACCTATACTCGCTTAGTTTATTTAGCTTCCTGTTTACCTCTTTTATTTCATTTTGCTGGTCATTAATTTTTTCATTCTGTTCTATTACCCTATTGCTGGCCACTTCTATAATCAGGTTCTTTAAAATTTCTTTTTTTGCTATCTGGTATCTGTTGAATCCAATTAAACAAGAAAAAGCAGAAAGTACAAAGAAAATGCCTCCACCATTTGCTATCAACACATCATAACCATCATATTTGTTGAACAACTTATAAAAAACAATTAATACCCCATAAGCAATTAAGCATTGTAATATAGAATAGAAAGGTTTCCAAAACACTGTTATATTCAATAATACAAAGAAAATTGAAAACAACAGGAAATACGGCAATATAGAAGAAACAGAAGCGATGGAACAAATACTGGCATAAAAAAATGTATTCAATCCTACAATAATGGATAGCGTCATCTCCGTGCCCCAGTTATTTTTTGCAAGCCCTCCATAAATGTAAAAGCAATGCGACAAAAAAACAATACAGATACGTATGGCAAACAACCACAACCAATCTGCCGACAAAAAAGAATAATCCAACAACCAAAACAGCGGTAAAGCATATATTAATGTCCAGTGTATTACATTAGCATAATATTTAGCCTTAGCTTTCATTTCCATAGAAAGGCTTTCTTGGTCTATATTTACAAAAGAAAACTTTAAATCGTTTACCATGTTGGGGGTTATACTGTCGAAATTTCAAATTTTTGTGAAAATAGAGATTAAAAATATAAAATTCATACTATTAGTAATATTTTCTGCATTTACTACGCTACTTTTTGCTAACACTGTGGATAAAAGCCAAATATATAGCAGAAATAATGCACATTTAGCAGAAATAATAGGTGCAGGGGTAAACCTGTCGCTGCTAGAGCATACATGGGAACATGCAGAAGATTTATTAAAAACAGACATGAAGCCCAAGCTGGAAGCCATTAGAAAATCTGGTTTCCAAACAGTGCGTGTACCCGTTGCCTTTGATATGTTTTTGCAGCCAAACTCGTCTAATTTGCAAATAGAATTGATAGACAAACTGGGCGAAGCCTACAACACCTGCGAAAAGCTAGGCCTCCACATGATTATAACTTACCATTATGGGAAAATATACTATGGCAGCGACAACAGGTATGCAGAAAGAGACAGGGTAATGTGGATGTGGAAGCAATTGCAAAACAAATTCAAAGGCATGGGCTACGACAAATTATTTTTTGAGCTGTACAACGAGCCAACGGAAGAAAGAAATGCGTGGAAAGAAGATGTTACCTACCTAGTAAATGGCCTGCGGTGGGAAGAAAAGGAACGCTATTATATTATTGGCGGCACCAATTACAACAATGCTGACGAATTGCTAGACCTTGGAAAACTGGAGGACGACAAAGTTTTATACACATTCCATTACTACGAGCCTTATCTGTTTACACACCAAGGAGCCGAATGGGTAAAAGACCGGACTGCCCTTAGCAATATACCTTACCCTTACGACAAAAACAAGATGCCTCCTTTGATGGACAGCACAATAGGGTCTGCAGTAGAAAAAGATTATACCAAATACCCTGCAGAAGGTACAAAAGAGTTTATGATGCTAAGGGTACGCCTGATAGCTGCCGAGTGCAAGAAAAGGAATATGCCGCTTATTTGTACTGAGACGGGCGTTATAAACCAAGTGGAAGATCAATACCGGGGCAATTATTTAGAAGATGTTACTTCCATAATGGACAACCTTGGCATACCTACTTTGCTATGGGACTATGACCAAAGGTTTAGCGTAGTAAAACCCAATGGAAAGCTACTAAAAGAAGTAAAACAATGGCTAGACAGCAAAAGATAGCCATTTATATTTTGCCATGAAGGCGGAAAGACTCGAGGGTGTATTTAACCTGTATTTTGCAGTTGACTTCGTTATGAAAGACACAAATCCAATAAAGACAAGTATTTGAGCCGAATTTTGGGTCGAAAACATAATGTACTATGGCAAGGCCAAAAAATCCAGCAAATGCTTGTGTTTGAAGTAGTTGGGGCTTGCAATAGATTTCAACTGCAAAACCCTAGTTAAAATCAAGGTGGCAAAATGTTGCTTTTTTCGATGGGCTACACCAATCGCTTATTTATGACAACCCTTCGAGGCTTTGCAGCTCTATTTGCCATAACTTCATTTTCGCTAAACTCTTTTTCTTAGTGCTATTTTGAGCCTTCGTGTCTATGTGGCTATTTTTTTTGTGACAATTCATTCAAACTTTTCAATGCTCCTTCTAGCTCTGGATATTTATAGGTAAGCCCCGCTGATTTTATTTTAGCGTTGCTTACAGTAGCACTTTTTAGTATTTCTACGCTCATTTCGCCCATGGCTAACTTAAGTACAAATGCGGGTACATGAACGGGTATAAAAAAACTGCCTTTCTCTATTTTAGCTAAGGCAATCGTAAAATTATTATTCGTTACTGGGTTAGGGGCTACAGCGTTGTATGCGCCATTCATGTTTTCATTTTCCAAGGCATAAACAAACATCCGGCACAAATCCTCAATATGTACCCAGCTAATTACTTGGTCTCCATTACCTAATATAGCTGCAATACCTACCTTCAATGGATTCTTAAACTCGGGCAATGCACCGCCTTCGTTGCTTAGCACAATGCCGATCCGCAGTTTCACTAGCCTTTTCCCCAGTTTTATTACTGGCTCCATGCTTTCCTCCCAAAGCCTACAAGTTTCCCCAAGAAAAGCATTGTCGGCAGGCTCGTTTTCCAAAAAGCCAAGCTGCTTGCTTTTGGGCGTGTCTGCCCCATACCAGCCAATGGCAGACGCACTTACAATACAGGCAACCTTATTGGGCATCGTTTTCAATGCTTTTACTATCAAGGCACTGCTCTTAACCCTGCTTTCTACAATTTCTTTTTTTCGCGTGGCACTCCACCTTTTATCGGCCACGCCAGCCCCTGCTAGGTTGATGATATAGTCTGCCTTGGCTATGGCAGCGGCATCAATGGTTTGCTTTTCCACGTCCCACAAGGCATAGCTGATGCTTGCGTGCCTTTTTGCAAAAGGCTTGCTGCGCGTGAGTATAATAACATCATATCCTTTTACTATCAGCAGCTCGGTCAGGTGCTTGCCTATCATCCCTGTGCCCCCGGCAATTAATACTTTAGCCATATTGCAAAAATACACAAAGTGCTTGGGAATACCCAGGGTATAAATGGCCATGGGTAAATCACACCCACAAGGAGGCACGAAAACACAATGCAGCATTAAGGAATTAAGCAAAAAAGAATTGTACTTTTTAGCATTTGGCGAGGTATAACCAATTTTTTTTAAATTGAAGGATCCCAAAATTTATTTTCAAAGTCTTCAATCCTGTCGTTTTGCACCTTTATGTTTTCTTTGGCAAGCAGCTCTTCCATTAACGTGGGGGTGGCAAAATGGGCTTTGCCGCTTAGCTCTCCCCTCCTATTTACCACCCTTTGTGCTGGCACGGGCGGAGTTTGGGCATGTGCCGCATTCATAGCCCAGCCTACCATTCTTGCACTTAGCTTAGTGCCTAAAAATGCTGCAATGGCACCATAGGTAGTAACTCTCCCTTCGGGTATTTGGCGTACTACATTATACACTTGTTCAAAAAAAGGCATGTCTTTTTTGCCACTTGGCAGCGTGGCGGTAAGTTTGTCTATTGCTGTTTTATTTGTTGCCACGGGCAATGAATTTTAAGTTGCAACTTAACCGTTTTGTTTCAATTAGATTTAGTAAAAATAATCAGGCTGCTTGTATATAACAAACATCCGTATTTTCGATGGATACAGGATTGCAGCAAAAAATTTAAACACTTACCATGTCTTTAAAAGAATCTATTAAAAATAACCCCCGCCTAAAAAAAATTATCCATTGGATGCTGGTACCTGCCAACGAGGCTAGGCCAAGAGGCTGGGTAAAAATGCTGGTAAACCCTTTTTTGCACAAGCGTGGCAAAGGCTCGGCTATACGCCGAAGGACAAGGATAGACGTGCTGCCGTTCAAAAAGTTTGTACTGGGCGAGCATTCTGTAATTGAAGATTTCTGCACCATTAACAATGGCGTTGGCGATTTGATTATTGGCCACCATACGCTTATTGGCATGGGCAACACCATTATTGGTCCTATTAATATTGGTAACCATGTTATTTTTGCCCAAAACATTGTTGCCAGCGCATTGAACCATGAATACAGGGATGTAACAAAACCAATACATGAACAAGCCATTTTAACCGCCCCCATTGTAATAGAAGACGAATGTTGGATTGCTGCTAATGCGGTGATTACAGCAGGTGTTACCATTGGAAAACACAGCGTAGTAGCTGCCGGGGCAGTAGTAACCAAAAGCATACCACCGTATTCTGTAGCAGTGGGCAATCCTGCCAAAGTAATAAAGCAATACGATTTTGAAAAAAAGGAGTGGGTGAGGGTAGGCATAAGTGATAAGTAATAAGTGGTAAATTATAAGTCGTGAGTCATCGAAGAATTTATCAAGCTCTTTTTGCTATTACGACTTACCACTTACCACTAAAATTACACACTCTCAGACTGGAACAATGCCGGTATTGTTCTTAATAATAGTTTTATATCGTTGCCAAAGCTGTGGTTTTCTGCGTATTTGTTGTCCAGCATTAGGCGTTCATCCTCGCTCATTTCTCCCTTTCCTCTTTTTTCTACCTGCCACAGGCCTGTAATGCCAGCTGGTGCCATAAAACGTAGGGAATATTTATCCGTGGTTAATTTTTCAGCCTCGTATAGCGGAAGCGGGCGGTTACCTACAATGCTCATGTCGCCAATTAAAACATTCCACAACTGTGGCAATTCGTCAATACTCGTGTTGCGCAGCACTTTGCCCACTTTCGTAATGCGGGGATCGTCTTTTAGCTTAAAGAATGCAGAACCTGCATTGGCTTTCCTGAAGTCGTTAAAATTCTTTTCGCACCATTGGTTGTCATCGGAAAAAAATGGCTGCTGGCATTTAGTGCCTTTTCGCATACAGTCTTCGCACAGCAATGGCGCATCTGCTACTGTTTCTTCTAATGCTTCCGGGGTAGCAGCATATTGGTTTAGGTGTTTTAAGTCTTTCAGGCGCTTGTCGGCATTTACAAACATAGACCTGAACTTGTAAAACTTAAATATTTTATAGCCAGTGCCTACCCTTAACGAATAATAAAATACCGGCCCCTTAGACTCTAGCCTTAATAAAATGATAACAATCAGCAACACCGGGGAGAGGCACAGCAAGGCCATGCTAGCAAAAAATATATCGAAAGCTCTCTTGATGGCAGGGGTTTTGAAAGCCGTGGCCTTGTCTGATTTTTCTTCCTTTTTTAGGGCTGCCCAGTTGCCGACTAAGAAATTAATCCTTGTCTCCAGCACTTTTGGCTTTACAGGCAGCTTGAACACATCTGCCACGCCAAACTTTAAGGCAACCTGCAAGGGGCTGCCACTGAAATTGTTGGTCAAAATAAAATAAGGCACATTTACAAAGTGCTTGTTTTGTAGGGTTTGCAACAGGGTAACACCATTGGGACCTAAAATTTCGCTTTCTACTATCACTGCTTTGATGGGAAGTTGCTCCCTTTCCCAACGGGAAAAAAGTTCTATGCCAGTGGCAAAAAACAATAATTCCAAATTGTTGAAGTTGCATTGCTGCAATGCCTGTATATGCTGTTTTTGAATGGCTATTAAAGCAATGTAAGATTTGCCTTTGGCTTGTACTAGGGTATCCATAAATAGCTTTAAATAGTTGAAATTTTTCCTGTCCGCCTTAAAATTGCATTGATGCGAGCCAACAATTCCCTTGGATTAAAAGGTTTTACCAAATAATCATCAGCACCTGCCTCCAAGCATTTGATCCTGGTATCGGTGCTTTCCTCGCCCGACAAAACGATAATGGGTATAGAGCTAAAAAAACCGCTTGCCCTAAGCTGGTCCAGCAGTTCGTAGCCATTCATGCGGGGTGTGTTCAAATCGGAAATAATAATGTCCACCACATTGCCCTCGTGCAAATACGATAAAGCCTCGAAACCATCCGGAAAGATGGTAACCTTGTAATTGTTGGTGTTCAAGTGGTGGCTGAGCACAAGCTGCATAGGCTTATTGTCTTCTATCACCATCACTTTTATCTGGGAAGCTGTTTCTTGCTCGCTGCTCATTTTTTTTTATTTAATATTTCTACACAGTCAGGGGTTGTTTTGCATCGGGCTATTGGCGCACAAATGATTGCAACGCTCAAATATAAAAATTTTATAGTCATCCGGTAAAATATTCGTGATAATAAACCGTGCAATTGCATGAATACTTATCTTCATTTTTCAATGTTAGTGAAAATTTATGAATAGGAACCTAACTGCTAGGAAAAGAATAGCCATGATAGCCCACGACCACAAGAAAGAAGACATCGTGCAATGGGCCACGCACAACAGGCATACACTGGCCAAGCACGAGCTATATGCCACAGGCACCACAGGCAGGCTAATAGAAGAAGCACTGGACAGGCCGGTGAAAAAATTGTTAAGTGGTCCGTTGGGCGGCGACCAGCAGATTGGCAGCCTGATAGCTACTGGCGATATAGACATCGTGGTTTTTTTCTGGGATCCCATGGAGGCACAGCCGCACGACCCCGATATAAAAGCATTGCTAAGGCTTTGCGCTGTTTGGAATATACCCATGGCTTGCGACCGCTCCACGGCCGATTTTATTATTACTTCCCCTTTCATGCACGAGGCTTACGAAGTGATTATAACAGATTATTCTGCATATTTGAAAAGGAATATTGTTTAGGGGCGATATGTTTATATGTTAGTTAGCTTTCGTGAGTAAACAAACAACTTATTACTTACCACTTACGCCTAAATTTTACCAATCCTTCTCGGCCTTCATGTCTGGGTTGGCTTTCTTTTGTTGTACTTCTTGTTGCAGCCGTTTTTCTTCTTCCCTTAGCATATTAAGTTGTTGCTCAGCCTGTTTTTTATTCATGGGCTTGTTTTGCTCTTTCTGCTGGTTCCTTTTGGGTTGCTGCTGCTGATTTTTTTGCTGGTTTTGTTTTTTTAATTCATTGATTACCATCTGCAAATTTTCACGTGTGGCTTCGTCATTGTTGTTCAACATCAACGATTTTTTAAAAGATTGCAAAGCCGCTTCCATTTGCTGCTGCTTTGCTTCGGCTACACCTTTGTTGTACAACGCTTTTGCTTGCAGCAAAGGGTCATTTGTACTATTGGCCAATGCTTCCATCTGCTTGGCAGCCTCTGCAAATTGTTGCTGGCGGTATAGGCTATTGCCGTTGTTAAATGCTGCTGCGGTGTTTTTAGTATCTTCACCCAATACTTTTTCATACGCTGCCTGCGCACCCTTATAATCGCCTTTACGGTACAGCTCGTTGCCTTTCAGTATGTTTTCAGTATTGGTTTGTGAAAAACCAGGTACTGCTATCAATAGTAGGGGAACAAGTGCAACTAGTGCCACTTTTGAACGTGGCTTGGCCTTTTGTTCGCTAATAAAACTTTCTATTAGCAGCATCAAAACAGCAACGCCTAAAAAGATAAAAGCATAAGATTTGTAATTTACATAGCCGCCCGGGTTCAAAATGGCTTTTTTCTCCATCCCGTTTAGAATTTCTGCCAAATCTGCACTTACATTGGTTGTATTGTCTAGCTGATGGTATGTGCCACCTGTAGCAATGGCTATTTGCTCCAATAGGGCTTTGTTCAACTTGGTAATAACGGTTTGCCCGTTTATGTCTCTCTTGTATTCATTTGTCCCAGGTTCTGTAATGGTGCTTCCTTCGGCAGAGCCAATGCCAACGGTGTGCACAATTACCCCTTTTTCTGCTATTGTTTTTGCCGCTTCAAGGGCTTTGTCGTCTTGGTCTTCCCCATCGGTAATTAAAATGGCTGCCTTGTATTTTTTTTCTTTCGTATTCAGGCTGTTGCTGCAAAGCGTCAAGGCACTGCCAATGTCTGTGCCTTGCAAATTGACCAAGCTGGGGTTGGCATTGCTTACAAACATTTTTGTAGCCGCAGCATCCCCCGTTAGGGGCATTTGCAGAAAAGCATGGCCTGCAAACACCACTAGGCCTATTCTATCGTTTTGCAATTGCTGGCAAAGTTGGTAAATCAGTTCTTTTGCTTTGCCTAGGCGGTTTGGCTTTTCATCTTCTGCCAGCATGCTGTTGCTTACATCCAAGGCAATTATTACATCTATGCCACTAGCCGCAGTGCCTTTGCCAGCAATGGGTTTGCGGAAGTTGGCAGCAGCTACAAGCAGCAACGCAATAGATATGAGGATAGAAATTGTTTTAAAAAGGTACTTTTTGTGCGAATAGCTGATGGTCAACTGGTTTACAAGCCTTTCATCGCCCAATAATTTCCTGGTTTTTTGCTTCCAGTTCAGCACATACAGCAGCAAGCCCACTAACGGTAGCAGCAAGGCAAGCCCGTATAAAAAAGATATGTCTTGAAATTGGAGCATGGTTAAATATTAATGATTTTTTCAGCCATTGCAATAAAATATTCTGCTGCTGCAATGGCATTCGTAATATCTATAGTAGAAAGTGGGAGCTTAACATTTGGATACAGTATTTCCACGCCATATTATTTTGGCCGAACCTATATCATGGTATGCTTTTTCCATCCATTGCAATGCCATTTCAAGGTTTTCTTTCATACAATACTTTTGAAGTGGGGATTGCTGATTTTAAAAATGAATAGGGGCTGTTTGCTTCAAGGTCAAACTCGCTGGGTGTATAAAACAATATATCCAGCGGCACTTGCGACCCTATTAATGCCATCCGTGTTTCATAGCTCCTTTGCATCCTCGGCAAGGTCGATTCTTTAATAACAAGAAAATCAAGATCGCTATCCACTGTTGGGTTTCCATTGGCATAAGAGCCAAACAAGATTAACTTATCGGGGTCAGAGGCTTTGATAATAATTTCTGCTATTTCGTTTATTTTCTCTGACGTGTACAATTGCAATGTGTTTGTTGCTTCCATAACTACATATTTTACTTAAACGCAGTGTAAATATAAGCCTTTCTCCTAAAAGCGGGTTACTACTCAGGTGAGAGTTTGGTTAATATGCCACAACGGCACGAAGACACAAAGAGGCACAAAGTTTTAAAGGAAGAATAAGAAAAGAAAAAGAAGAAAAATGATGTTATCAATATCTTCCAAACTTTTTTTCTTCGTGCATCTTCGTGTTTTTGTGCCTTTGTGGCTAAGCAAGGGGCACTTATATATCGTGTCTACCACGCTTTACTTCTTACTCCCCTTCTTTTTAGGGGCATTATATGCAATAAGCGCAGGCTCAAATAAATGTACTACACAAGTAACTACGCCCCATGCACTATATGCAGTGAACTCCTGAAGCATGATATTGCGGTGGTTTTTGTTTGCGGCCTCCAGCCAATAATTGCCTGCCAATTGGCGGTAATACCTCACAAGCAATTCGCCATCTACAGCAGCCACAATTATTTTTCCCGGCGCAGCTTTTATGCTCCTGTCCACTATCAGCACATCGCCGTTGCTAATGCCAGCACCCAACATGGCATCGCTGTCCATCTTAAAAAAGAATGTGGCTGGCTTGTTCATGATCAGTTGTTCGTTCAGGTCTATGCCCCGTTCGGCATAGTCGTCTGCCGCGGCCCCAAACCCAGTGGCGTTGGCTGTTTGCACGTCATCTTGGCTAAATTTTTTTGTGCCGTTGTAAGTTGTATTGTATAAGCCCTCTTGTAACATAGCTTGTATTTTATTGCTAAATTAGTTAGTTTTTAAATAGCAAAATAATTTAGCAATAAGTGAGTAAAAAAATATTTTAAAAAAAAAATTGCTTATAACGGGTATTTTTTGTTATCAGTAATTTGTTTCCTTGTTACAAGTAGTATCTACCCATTGGCTCTTTTTCTGGCTTCTCGGTTTGTTTTGTATTTAAAACAATTAAAGAAAGTAAAGTTTGGTTACTAACAGGGTTCAGGCAGTGGGATAGTATTATAATTCGCAAATAACGAAAGCCCTGTTTGATGTAAGCTATTGGTATCTTTACTAGTACAACAAGTTTTTAATGAAAACAAACAAGCAAGCATCAGTATTTTTATTTGGGATTATTTTGATAATAGGAGGTATTTTCCATTTTTTAAAACCACTTGTATATTTCCCATTTATACCAGATTTCTTGCCAAAATATTTGGTCAACTACTTGGCAGGGGCAGTAGAAATAGTATTGGGCATTGGTGTTTTTGTTCCAAAGCTGGCTTCAATAGCAGCTTATGGCATATTCCTGTTGATGATTGCTTTCCTGCCTTTGCATATGGCTGATGTATTTAAGCTGCATCCAGCTATTGGCAGCCACGCCATTGCATTAATCCGGTTGCCAATGCAATTTCTGCTCATCTGGTGGGCATGGGCTAATTATAGGTTACTTTATCAATCCTAGCAGCCCGCCATTTCCTTGTTCTTCTTTTACCAGCACCTTGTCTATTCGGTGGTTGTCCATATCTACAATTTCAAAGTCGTATCCACGCCAGGAGAAAGTGTCTCCTGTCTTGGGTATTTCCTGCAGCTCGGTTAATATAAAGCCTGCAAGCGTGTCAAATTCTTGGTCTATCTCGTCTATCCATTCGGTTTTGTCAATATGTTTCAGGAAGTCGTAAAAAGATAATTGCGCGTCAATCAAAAAACTGCCATCTGGGCGTTCTGTAATTTCATACGCTTCCTCGTCAGGCTGGGGTATATCGCCCACAATGGCTTCCAATATATCGTTTAGCGTTATCAAGCCTTCCACGCTGCCATATTCGTTTACTATAAAGCAATGGTGTATTTTAGTGCCTTTAAATTTTTCCAATACCTGATAAGCGGTATTATTTTCGGGCACATACATGGGTTGCTTGATGATGCTTTCAAGCAGCACGCCCGCATCGGCCGTAAACAATTCCTTGATGGTTACAAAACCTTTTATTTTATCGATGCTGCCCTCGCATACAGGGTAAACCGAGTGCATGGCTTCTTTCAGTTTGCCCTTTACTTCGCCTACGGTTTTGGTAGCCTCCAACCACTCTATATCGCTGCGGTGCGTCATCAGGCTGGTAATATTCCGGTCACTCAGGTGAAAAACCCGTTCTATTATTTCTTGCTCGGCTTCCTCAATAGTGCCTTGCTCAGTCCCTTCGCTGATGATGGCTTTTATTTCTTCTTCCGTTACAGATGTGTCGTTGTGCTTAATGCCTAGGATATTTACTAAGAAATCAGAAGAATGGTTTAGCAGCCACAAAAAAGGAAAAGTAATAGTAGATAATACCTGCATGGGGCCCGCCACAATTTTGGCTATGGCTTCTGGATTGCTCAGCCCAATGCGCTTAGGCACCAGCTCGCCCAATACCAATGACACATAAGTAATTACTATCAGCATCAACACTTTAGATATTGAGTTGATGTATGGCTTTACTACGGGAAAATGCTGCAGCCAATCTGCTATATGCTGCTTAATGCCCTCTTCGGCATAAATACCTAGCAAGATGCTAATTAAAGTAATGCCAATTTGCACCGTGGCTATAAAAGTATCGGGGCGGTTGGTAAGCAGCAAAGCCCGGCGGGCTTTTTTGTCGCCTTTGTTAGCCTGTGCTTCCAGCCTAGCTTTTCGGGCAGATACAAGCGATATTTCGGCCATGGCAAACAATCCATTGAGCAACACCAAGCCAATTATGATTAAAAATTCTATCATTTCGAGTTAAAAATATATATCTTATTTGCTAAGATAGGGGTTAGAACGGCACTATGTATCAGGAATTATTAACGGATAATGGATTGCGACCCGCCTGTTGTAAAAAGAAGCCACCATATAGCCAATGCCACAGCCCAGCAAAGCACCCACAAAAACATCTAAAGGGTAGTGTACGCCCACATAAATTTGGCCATAAGAAATGCTGGCTGCCCAAAAGTATAAAGGCCATTTGAATTTATTGATAAATGGTTTTAATGTTTGCAAAAGGAACATGGCAAAACCAAAATGGTTGGTGGCATGGGATGAAGTAAAGCTATAGCCTCCAGAACAATGGTCGAGCAAAAGCCTTACGTTAAACTGCAAATAAGGGTCAGCACAAGGGCGCAGTCGCATAAACTGGTGCTTGAAAAAAGTACTGCTTATTTGATCAGACAACATAATATTGAAAATAACAAACAACAGCCAAGGCCAAACACGTTTGCCAAAATTCAAGAATAGGAACACTAAAATAAACAAGTAAAGCGGCACCCATGTAGTGCTTTCCCTGTACCAAGGGTAAATGCTATCCAGCCAAGGGGTGGTGAACTTGGAATTGATGAGCTGGAACAGTTTTTTGTCGGCTTGGATTAAAGCATCTATCCAATGAGCGGATGAAACTTCTATTATTTGGGAAAACAATTGCATGGCGTAAAGATAATAGCTCTTTTATAATGTGGATAATAACAGCTAGGCAAGGGGTGCATTTCAAATCTTCGCTTTTTATGGGCCTTTTTTTGAAGAGGCTTTACTATTTGATTGTGAAAGCCCCACCCTAAATCCCGACCTCACCCGAACCCGCTCCAAAGGGAGAGTAGGGCAAGAACAAGGGAAAGCGAGCAAGAACAAAGGAGGGGAATGCGAAGGCTTAAGCGAATACTTCAACTGGGTTATTTTTTGTTTTTCGGTGGTTTATTTTTTTTGCTATTTCCCTTTTTTTTGCATTTAACTCATTGATATTCAGTTGTTTATGTTTTTTTTGGCCTCATTTTTTATTATAATTTAAGTGAATTTTATGATAATTTATTGATAATGGAATGATAGTTTTATTATAGTAGAATGATAATTTATTGATAAGAAACCTATAAGATTTTGATGGTGGATTATCATTTTCCCAAGACAACTAATATCCGATGCAGGAGGCAAGGCCAAGATGCCCCTAGTTGCTCCTGTAATGTAAAAGTCGGATACATAAGTATATAGCCCAAAATAAAAATCCTATATGGGGGAAATATGCCCCCATGAGCATCCCAAAATTCCCCCATATAGGATGCTTGCTGGCAGCAAACAGCAGGGATTGACTTATTACAAGAATAAATATTTCGTACTTCTGCCAAATTGAAAACAACAAAAAAGCGAAATTTTGAAATGCACCCTTGAAAAGGTGTTTCAAAAATATATGGCAAGATAGAGTTTGTGTAATAGTTTACTAAGTATAAAGCAAAACTGGTGGGTAGCCAATAAAATTATTTTGTGTAATTGGTGTATATATTTACCAAATATTTTGGCAAAATGCAAATTATAAAAGCTTCACCTATTTTTTTAAATTAGAACATCATGTCTTACTGTGCCGCAATAGAATATATGCCGGAGGAAAGGAAGGCATTGCACAAAGCCTACCACGACACATTATATGGCTTCCCTATACACGATGACAACGAATTGTTTTGTCGCTTGGTGCTGGAAATAAATCAGGCTGGCCTTAGCTGGGAAACAATATTGAAAAAAGAAGCCACTTTCAGGAAGGCATACCACAATTTCAACATAGAAAAGGTAGCTGCTTATACCGAGGCAGACAGGGAACGCTTGATGGCAGACCCAGGCATTATACGCAACAGGCTAAAAATAAACGCTGCCATAGAAAATGCAAAAACCATATTGGCTTTGCAAAAAGAACATGGCTCTTTTGAAAAATGGATAGCAGCGCACCACCCCAAGACAAAAGAGGAATGGGTAAAACTGTTTAAGAAAACTTTCCGCTTTACAGGCGGCGAAATTGTAAACGAATTTTTGATGAGCACAGGGCATTTGCCGGGGGCACATACGCCGGATTGCATTATTTATAAAGAGGTAATGCAGAAGGAACCCATGTGGGCCAGGCAATAAATCCACATATTATTTAACTAAACCTAGTTACAGCTACATCTAGGCAAAATGGCACAAACTTCCGTAGACGTAGGGGCTTGGCTTGCCTCTGACCTTTCCTAAACTGGGCATGCCCAGCCCATTCCGCAATATCGCTTACCCCACCCTTTTTACAATTAAAGCATTTTGAATAAGGGCAAACATCCCAATTTATATACAAAAACCCAAATATCACAATCAGGGCAGGGGCAAGCCCAGCCACTACAGGGCAAACGCATCTAAATTTATTAGAGGTAAGATTTGCGCATTGACACCAGTAATTGCACAAGCCACCTCATTTTATGGGGTTCCGTCGAAGACGGAATTGAAAAAATCGGCACGAAATTTTTTTCAAAGCATAAAATGGAGTGGTGGTGCAATTACGAAGCCCGCCAGCTGTGAGGCAAAATTCCTTAAACTGAAATACTGTAGAATTAGATAGGCAATTTGGCATAAAATAATTTTGATGCGCTTGCCCTACCAGCCCCTACGTTCACCACGCTGCCTCAAAGTGATTTATAATTGTTAAAGAGCAGATACTCCTCAAATCATAACTTATAATTCATAACTCATAACTACTTACTTCCTACTTTTGTAGTGGACAATTTAATTTTCATTTTTTAAAACCATACAATTATGTCTTTTACCTTACCGGCATTGCCTTATGCACTAGATGCCTTGGAACCATTTATTGATGCTACTACCATGCAAATACACCATGGCAAGCACCACCAAGCATACGTTGACAATTTAAACAAAGCCATTGCTGGCACGCCAAACGAAGGCAAAACACTGGAAGAATTAGTAGCAGTAGCTGGTACTATTTCCCCAGCCGTTCGCAACAATGGCGGTGGCCATTGGAACCATACTTTTTTCTGGGAAAGCCTTGCCCCGCACACTGGCAGCAGCTTGCCTACTGGTGCAATAGCCGATGCTATTACTGCTGCTTTTGGCAGTTTCGATGTATTTAAAGAAAAATTTGCAGCTGCTGGTGCTACCCGTTTTGGTAGTGGCTGGGCTTGGCTGATAGTAAAAGATGGCAAGCTGGAAATAAGCTCTACACCCAACCAAGACAACCCATTGATGGACGTTGCCGAGGTAAAAGGGACACCAATTTTGGGCGTTGATGTTTGGGAACATGCATATTACCTGAAATACCAAAACCGCCGCCCGGAATATTTGGGTGCTATCTGGAACGTGATTAATTGGGCAAAAGTAGCTGAGCGTTTTGCTGCTTCTAAATAAAAAATAGCCACAAAGGCACGAAGGCTCAAAGTGGCACGAAGGAAATAAGAATAAAAAAAAGCCGCTCCGTTTTATAATGGGGGCGGCTTTTTTTCTGCCATGAAGACGCCAAGCCTCAAAGAAGCACTAAGAAAAAGAAAGAAAAAGGGATTACTTTCTTTCTTTGTTACTACTCAGGTATTATTTATATCCCATGTATTTAAAGCGAAAAAGAAAGAAGTACAAGCCTAACCACAAGGTTCACAAAGGGTTTACACAATGTACACTAAGAAATTCTCTTTAAAATAAGTACTGCGTTACACTTTAAGAACACAAGGATTGTGCGGAACCCTGCCACTTATTCGGGATTTTGCAAATTCTTTGTGCCATTCTTTTCCTTGTGTTCCTTGTGTTTTCTATTCCTTGTGTACCTTGTGGTAAAAATATCCTTTCTTTTTCTTCTTCCCTTAAAACTTTGTGCTGCTTTGAGCCTTCGTGCCTTTGTGGCAAAAACATAATATTTCCAAACAATCATATTCCTCTGTGTTATTATCTTCGGAGCATGAAAAAAAGGGTTTCAGGCGTGCTATTTTTGGTTTTTTATGCTCTTTCATGGGCAAGCGGGCAAGTGAATTTTGAATTTAGGGGGGTATGGGTGGCCACAGTAGAAAACATTGACTGGCCTAGCCAAAAAGGGCTTTCTGTAGAGGCTCAAAAGACCTCATTTATCAGTATGATCGATAGCCACCAGCGCAATGGCATCAATGCTATTATTATGCAAATACGCCCTGCCGCCGATGCCTTTTACCCCTCTCTCTTCGAGCCTTGGAGCGAGTACCTCATGGGCAAACAAGGCACGCCGCCAGACCCTTATTACGATCCGCTTGCTTTTATGATTGAGGAAACCCATAAACGGGGCATGGAGTTCCATGCATGGTTAAACCCTTACCGGGCAGTTTTCAATGTTTCTAAATCGTCTGTTTCCCCAACGCATATTACCCGCCAGCACCCAGAATGGTTTTTAACCTACGGCACCATTAAATATTTCAACCCAGGGCTGCCGGAAGTAAGGGCGTTTGTAGGCGAGGTAGTAAGGGATATTGTAAAACGCTACGATGTAGACGGCATACACATGGACGATTATTTTTATCCTTACCGCATACCCGGCAAAGAATTCCCCGACGAAAAAGCATACAGATTATATGGCAACGGGCTAAGCAAAGACGATTGGAGAAGAAGCAATTGCGACAGCATCATCAAAAATATTTATGAAATAATCTGCGAGACCAATGTGCGGGTAAAGTTTGGCATTAGCCCTTTTGGCGTGTGGAGGAACAAAAGCCAAGACCTAGATGGCAGCAACACAAAAGCTGGCGTAACCTGCTACGACGAGCTTTATGCCAATATATTATTATGGCTGGACAAAGGATGGATAGACTATGTAGCCCCTCAGCTATACTGGGAGCGTGGGCATAAACTTTGCGACTATGACGAGCTATTAGGCTGGTGGAACAAGCATACCTTTGGCAAGCACCTATACATTGGCCATGCCCCTTACCGTGCCAACAGCAATGCCGCCTGGCGAAATAAAAATGAAATACCCAACCAAATAAAAGGCCTGCGCAATTACGAAACCACGCAGGGCAGCATTTTTTTTAGTAGCAAAGACCTAGTGCGCAACGCCAATGGATGGGGCGATAGCCTACGCTATAATTATTATGCCCTCCCTGCAATTGTGCCACCAATGGATTGGATAGACAGCATACTGCCTGCTAACCCAGAAGTGATAAAGGGGCAGGGCAGCTTGTTTACATTTAACTGCCCGCCAAAAACCAAAATAAAAGGCTTTGCCATTTTTGCGCTACCGCCTTTGGTAGATGCCAAAATAGAATACGCAACGCTTGTAAAAATATTAACAGCTACAACCAGTGCCGGCTTTGATAAGGCAGGGACCATTGCCCCTGCAAACAACCGCTTGTTTGTCGCCACTATCAGCATTAACAATAATATAAGCAGCTGGGTAGAGCTAAAATAATTTTAACCAACAGTGTAATATTTTCTTAAAGACTGTTACTAACAAATAAACATCTGTAATGGAAACTATTAACACAACCGCTGGCAGCAATAATGCACAGCCAACCAATCCAAAATACATTTGCAGCACGAAAGTAAACAAGGTGCTTTATGCTTCATTTGTAGTGTTGGGTATATACTTTTTAATAAAAGGCGATGCTATGAGTGCCGCATCTAACGTAGGAGTTGCCTTGGTTTTTGACCCTTTCGACCAAACAGTAATGTGGAAAAACAGGCCGCTTTACCAGCGGGCTTTGCTGTTCGTGCAGGTAAGCATAGTATTAAGCCTGTTTGTTTATGGCATTGTTTACCCTACTGGTGGAAAGTAAAATAGATACAAAACATCAAATAGCTCTTAGGGATAGAATAAAGAAAAGTAGGGTGCATAAATATTTTCGCTTATCTACTTTTTTTGATTTACCCAGAAGCGTGCCTTAATTTACCAAAAACCTTATATTTGCGCTAGAAATGCATCTCATACTAAGCATTTACAAGCTAGTTTCCAGGCAGTAGCATGATAGTTCCTTTTTTGCTAATATTAAAATAGTTGTAGTGCTAAAATTGGTGTTGCGTTTATCACCCACAAATCACTCACTTTTTCTCACAAATCACTCACAAAACACGCACAAATCACTCAAAAAGTACGCACAAAACACTCATGAATCACTCACAATTTTTTTCAAATATTGTTGATAATCAATGGTTTAAATGAGCGAAAGCGATTTTTTGTAAAACGGCAAAAGTGGAAAAAAGACCCAAAAATGGCCAAACTGAAACTATTTTAATAAAAAACCCAGTAAAAGTAATAGTATAAAAATTGTATAAGTGTTCTCGTTTTGCACTCCATCTTCTTGCTCCATCCCCGTGGGTTAGTTGGTTTCAGCCTTTCAGGATAAGTGAGGCCGGATGGGAACAGAGTTGTGCTACGGTGATTTTTTTACTAAAAAACTGAAAAAATTTTATGCACCTACCAAAATTCATGGCAAACAGCACCGCACATTCCCGAAGGGTGTCATATATTAACGATGGGTATATCCCAGCAAAAAAACAAGTCTCTAAATCAACCAGCCCAGCAAGAGGGAGGCTACAACAATAAATGGCGGAGGTATTTTGGTAAATTGCAGCGTAGCAAAAGTTAATACAATTGCGCCAATATCTGCCACGGCAAGGATAGGCAGTTTGGTTTGATCAAGCTGTATAATGTCTTTAATTAAGTATAGCGTAGCACCTCCCATTAGGCCTACTACTGCCGCATTAATGCCTTCTAGGGAACGATAAATCACAGCATATTTTTTCAGGTTGTGCCACACTGGGAAAAAGAATAGAACCAGCAATACACTGGGCAAAAAAATACCAATAGCCCCTAAAAAGCAGCCGAGCAATTGGGTAGCTACTGTATTGTCAGTACGCAGCACCATGCCACCAGTGAATGCCCCTATAGAAAACACGGGGCCAGGTATGGCACGCACCATCCCCGACCCAGTAAGGAAATCGGCCTTGTCCATCTGCAGCACATCCCTTCCTGTTTCCTTTATATGTGGCGTGGTAGGCCTTACCACAAACTGCTCGTACATCATGGGCATCAGCACATCGCCACCGCCAAAAACAAGGCTCCCAAACCGGTAACTATTTTCAAATACGTTGAATGCTTTGTGGCTAGGCCATTTATACCTTGTTGCCGTTTCTGAAAGATAGCCAGCAATGCCAAAAAGGGCTAAAAATATAAGCATATTGCCCCATTTTATTTGCTTGGGAGGAACGCCTTTTTGAGGTATCCGTTTGCTGCTAAAGTTGGTGGCAATGCCAGCGGCAATGATAACCAAAGGAAAAACCCAGGGCGTTTTGAAATAAAAGAAAGTAATAAGTGCCGATGCAGTTAATATAACCCGTGTAATGGTATTGTTGATAGCAATTTTAAATACCCTAAAAGCAGAAAAAGCAATAAAGCCAACGGCCATGGGCTGTACAAAATGAAAGATATGGATGTTTACAGCCCTGTCGTCGTAATAATCCAACAGGAAAGACAATGCCCCCATAATGGTGCAGGCAGGTGTTATCCAAATAAGCAGGGTGAGAATTGCCAGGGGAATGCCACCCCGCTTGTAGCCAATAAGCGTAAGTGTCTGGGTAGAAGATGCCCCGGGGAGCATGTTGCAGAAGCTAACAAAGTCTATCAGCTCGTTTTCTGTAATGTCTTTCCGCTGCTGCACAAAAGTGCGCATCATCATGCCGTAATGCCCCTGTGGCCCGCCAAAAGCAGTAAGACTATGCACGAACACTGCACGCAAAAAAGGGAAATGGCGGAGTAAAACCATGGGCGGAATGAGAAGCGGTTTATATTCTTTAAAGCCTTTAAAAATGAAAAGTAGGTTGTATTATTTACACATGCAAATAAAAAAAGGGAAAGTAAGTAGCTATATAGCTGTTACTTACTTTCCCTTGCTGGAAATATTGCTTTAAACGTAATACCTATAAGATAAAACCTACAACTTACTACTATTTCTTCAACCCAATTTCCCTAAGCCTTTCGTCCAAGTATTCGCCTGCTGTGGCATCAGGGTATGCTTTTGGATGTGTTTCGTCAATACAACTGTCCAAACATGCCAAGCTCATCTCGCTGCGAGGGTGCAAGAAAAACGGCATAGAAAACCGTGGCGTACCCCAAAGTGCCTCTGGCGGGTTTACCACCCGGTGCGTGCTGCTGCGCAATTTATTGTTGGTAAGTCGTTGCAGCATATCACCCACGTTTACAACTATTTGGTTTGGCAAAGATGTAACGCCAATCCATTCACCTTGTTTGTTTAATATTTCAAGCCCATCTGCAGATGCGCCAACCAATAAAGTAATCAGGTTTATGTCTTCATGCTGTTCTGCACGCAGTGCCTTTTTAGGTGCTTGCCTAATAGGTGGGTAATGTATGCAACGCAAAATAGAATTGCCATTGTGTATGTGGCTGTCAAAATAATGCTCGTCAAGGCCTAGGTACAATGCTATTGCTTGAAGCAGGGATTTACCTGTTTTTTCGTAGCTGCGGTAGGCTTCTTCCAAAGTAGGGTTGAACTTGGGTATTTCTTTTACCTGCACATTGTCTGGATAATCCTCCTTGATGGCATCATTATCCACAACCATTTGCCCAAATTGGAAAAATTCTTTTAAATCTGGTGCATCGCTGCCTTTGGCGTGTTCCCTTCCAAAACTGGTAAAGCCACGCTGGCCAGCAAGTTCTGGTATTTCGTATTTTACCTTTTCTTCTACAGGAAGCGTGAAAAATTCTTGCACATACTCGTAAATCTCAGCAATAAGCGCATCGGGCAAGCCATGGTTTACTACCGATACAAAACCTACTGTTTCGTAAGCCGAGCCTAGTTTCTGTACAAATGCTTCTTTTGTTTTTGCATCGCCTTTTAAAAATTCTGACAAGTCAACCACTGGGATAGACATAAATAATTATTTGTTGTTAAAGTGAAAAATAAAAATAAGGCATACAAGATAGCTTTTTAATTTGTATCTTTTCGCCTAATTTTTATTTGAATAGCATTTTCCAGTGGCTTATCTGCAATAAACACCAAATAACCGCCCCCGCCGGCCCCACTTAGCTTCCAGCCAGCCACTTTGTCTTTATAACTATCAATCATCGAAAGGATGTCGGGCGATACCATGTTGGGGAACATATTAATTTGCGCCTCAAAAGAAGCAGTAACGGCTTTGCCAAAAGCGACAATGTCTTTTGCCTTTATTGCATCCCAGCATTGTATGGTGGCATCTGCTAGTGCTTTTGCCCCATCGGCAGTAATGTTGGTACCTTCAAGAACAGAATAGCCCGATTTCCTTGGGCCAAGTGTAACCAAGAAAAGGTGTTTTTCTATCCAGCTAATGACACCTTCATCGTCAACAGATTCTATTTTGTGTGGCCAATAACCACCACTATAGTCATATTTATTTAGGCACGGCATCACAATGCCCAAGGCATCCTGCGAGCCAGCAATGGTTTCTGTACCGGGGGGGTTTTCAAAAGTAAACAATACCTTGGCCAATTTTTCTTTGTCGCCAGAAGGAATTTCAGTCCGCCAAAGCTCAATGGCTTTGTTTCGTGTACTAGACGACATCCCACTTCTGTTGTTAAATTCAATGGTTGGCTCAATGCATATCGTGATCACCGGGCCTGGGTAATGCTTTGAAACAAAAGGTTGGTCTAGCCAGCCGCCAGCCAAGTCTATCCTGAAAGGGATTAAACATTCCGAACGCAAGCTAGTGGTGGAACGTACTGGCAAATCGCCATGCGGCACTCTTGGGAATATTTTGTATTCAATGCCCCTCTCTGCACAAATCCTAGCTTTTTCTGGCGTAGATCCATCTTCGTTTACCAAGAAGATATCTGGTTTTATTTCTTCCATCTCGCCCAGGAAATCAATAATGCCAAATCCTTTATTGATTTTGCATTCAGCAACGGCAGACAGATTTTCCAACATGTACTTCCGCTCGTACTGGTGGTTAACGGGGTAACGGCCTTTTAGCTGGTACACATTCTCATCGTTGCCAATGCAGGCGTGTACTTCGCCCAATTTTTTTGCCTCGTTTAAAAAAGCAACATGCCCGCTATGCATTAGGTCGAAGCAGCCTGTTACCATTACTTTTTTGGTCTCGCTCATTTTGTTCTTTTTTTTTATTTTATTTTCCAATATGATTCAATCGTATCAAGGATTACGAAAATAATTAAATAGCATACAATTCTGGCTATTTTTTGGCGGAAATCCTTGTATTTGTTGGTTTATTATTAAGCATATTTCAAATATTATCAACAATCCGCACTATGTTATCAAAATAGGCAAAAAAATAGTTTTTTAGCAATAATTTTTTATTTTCATTAAGGCTAAATGGCACAAAAGAAGCAGAAAAATCTTCAATACTGTACCTTTCTTCTATTCCATACCTTAAACCCTAAACCTTATGCTTGCGCCCCCAACCTTTGTCCTTTACGCCACTTTAAGTATTTATCCCTTTATAGCAAAAATAAACCTGTTACACAAAATAAAAAAGGGCACACCAAATTGGTATGCCCTTTTTTAAAAGGAAATTATTTGTTTTAAAAAATTATTGTGCAGGGTAAGCTAGACTACCATGTTCCAGTAAGTCAAGGCCACCTTCTTCAATTTCTTTTTCAACACGTAAACCCCATGGGTTTGGAAGCATTTTAATAAGCCACATCATAAGGAATGTAATTACAAATGTAGCTATTGCAATAGTGAAAGTGCCAATACATTGGGCTTTCAATACGCCTACGCCACCACCATAGAACAAACCAGCCACTGGGGCAGAGTTATCAGCACCTGTAGGGCCAGTAGCACCATATTGGTTGCTTGCAAATAAGCCTAAAGAAATAGTACCCCATAAGCCACAAAGGCCATGCACAGGAACCGCACCAATAGGATCATCTATACGTAAGTATTCCAATAACAATGTACCCAAGTACACTACCAACCCAGCAATAGCACCCAAAAGTACTGCTCCTAACGGAGATACCCAATAACAAGGGCATGTGATGGCAACTAAACCACCCAATACACCGTTACAAGTAAAGCCAAGGTCAAATTTACCTTTTGTGTCGCCAAACCAAAGGGCCAAATACATTGCTACCATACCACCGGCACAAGCAGCCAAAGTAGTATTAGCAGCCACGCGGCCAATACCTTGCATGTCAACAGCAGATAAAGTACTACCTGGGTTAAAGCCGTACCAGCCAAACCATAGGATAAAAGTACCAACTGCGCCGAGTGTAAGGTTATGCGGCGACATTGGGCCACCGCCATCTCGCTTAAAAACACGACCTAAACGTGGGCCTAATACAATAGCACCAGCTAAAGATGCTACACCACCAATGGTATGTACCACAGTAGAGCCAGCAAAATCCCTGAAGCCATTGCCCAAAGTAGGCAAGAAATGATCTGCACTACCCATTAAAGCTAAGAAACCATCTGGTCCCCAAGCCCAGTGTCCAATAATAGGATAGATAAACCCTGTGATACCAATACTGTAAAGGATATCTCCCCTAAAGCTAGTACGGCCAATCATAGCACCAGATACAATAGTGGAGCAAGTATCGGCAAATGCATATTGGAAAATCCAATGAGCAAGGATAGGTATACCTGTTGCAAAATAAGTGTCAGGCGCACCTTGCAAGAAATACCAATGCTTGCCAATAAAGCCGCTTCCTTCGCTAAACATAAATGCATAACCAATAGCCCAGAACAGCAAGCCGCACAAACAGGTGTCAAAAATACACTCCATCAATACGTTCACGGTTTCCCTTTGGCGGGCAAAACCTGCTTCAAGCATTACAAAACCTGCTTGCATGCCAAATACCAAAAATGCAGCTACCAACGTCCAGATGGTGTTGGCTGTGTTTATCAACACAGTTTCGTGTGGGGTGTATGTTTCACCCGCAGAAGCTGGTGTGGCAATCATGCCAGGCAACAATTTCATTGCTGCTAAAATAATCAATAGACCCAGGATTTTTCCGGTAAATAACGTTATGCCCAAACGCCAGTTTTTACCTTTAATGAACCTTTGCAAGAAACTCGGTGTAGATAAGTTGATCGACTCCATAATTAGTAGGGGGGTTTAATGAATAAATAGTGTTTAAAGGAAGAAGTTTCAGCTAAAATACAAGGTTTATTGTTTCAAAAATCACATTGCAATAAATTAGATTTGTAATATTTGCACAATCAGGCCACTGTTTGCTTACAAAACACCTAGTAAGTTTAACTAAAACCATCGATTATTACATAAAAATCAAATGGTTTTAGTTTAAAACATCAAGTTTAAATTTATTAGAATTTATAAGTTGCAGCTAGAATAAAACTAGCAGCTGATTTAGTAGCAGCACCATCTTTCTTAGCAAAATAATCTTCTTTAGAATTGTCTAGCCTTAACTCTGGTATAATTGTAAGGTTAGCAAATTTAAGGTTGCCAGACAATGTTGTAGCAAATATGCTTTTTGGCCATGTTGTGATAGTTGTAACTGGGTCAGTGTAAGATACTTTAGCACCATCCTGGTCGTTATAATATTCACCACGTAGTGTTAAGCCAAACATACTTGTTGGGTCATAATTTAAATAAAGTGCATTGCTGCTCCAAGTTGATTTAGCACCACTCATGTACTTAATACCTTGAACAGTTCCATCATAAACAATTCCAAATTTACTGCTCAACAAAAAGTTTAATACTAAATCTACCTGATTAAGTTTAGAACCAGCTTGGTCTGTACCACCCTGATAATTCA
Source organism: Parasediminibacterium schistidii (assembly GCF_046546515.1). Taxonomy (NCBI): domain Bacteria; kingdom Pseudomonadati; phylum Bacteroidota; class Chitinophagia; order Chitinophagales; family Chitinophagaceae; genus Parasediminibacterium; species Parasediminibacterium schistidii. Next base: position 29,332 of record NZ_JBKHKJ010000013.1, read on the forward strand.
AATACGCCTTTACTTTGTCATTTTTTGTTCCAGTACTAAATTGGGCAATTGCCATTTTGTTTTGAGAAGTTGTAGTGCTAAAATCAGTAGGATTTGCAATACCAACCATTAAAGCTGATTTGCCGCCCAAAGAGATGTCCGCCTTAAGTCCTGTATGAAAGAACGGACCCTCGGAAAAGCCATAACTCATACTGTAGTTTCTATTTGCATAAGCATCTACCAATTCCCAGCCAACATGTGTAGCCCATTTACCTGCTGTAAACTTAAGTTTGCTAGACGGGGCATAACTTAGGTAAGCTTGTTTAACTGCAGCAATTGAATTTGTACCATCGTTATAAGAAAATTCAGAAGCTCTTCGACCAAATCCTAGGTCAACTGTAGCTGCAACTTTACCAATTGTATGGTCAATTTTTACACTTGCCATGCCAAGTTCAAAAGAATTTTTTGAATTAGTGAAACTGGTAATGTTATTTGTGGTGGTACCAGGTGCATTATTAAAATCATACCTGTAATACGCATCTACTGAAGTTGTAAAGGTAGTAGTCCCTTTAGTAGAATCCTGACTGTGCGCGGCAAAGAACATTGCAACCGCTGTGCTTAGTGTAAGTACTTTTTTTAACATGTTTTTAAATTGTTTTAAGTGTTAAGAAAGAAAAAGAAATCTAATTGCTACAAGCCATAAGCTTTGATCAAGAGCTTATAAAACCTACAAACAATTAGTTTTCCGTATAAAGCATAACTTATGCAGCGCATAAATAATGGTATAAATATTTTTCTATTCACTCGCAACAGGTTTTGCGGGCTTTAACTGTAGGTAATTATTAAGGTATAGTGGTGGCAACTTCTGTAAAAGCTTTTCCTGCGTGTTTTTTAAAGGATAAGCTGCAGCAAATGAAACCGTAACTAACCTGAAAAATTACAAAGAACTAAAGGGCAAAATGGGGCTAAGAACGAGTGATTTTTATCCAAAAACAGTATAAATCAATTAGTAATACATCAAAAACGATTGCAAAATAGTAATAAAAAATTAAAAAAGCTAATAAAAAATTATATTTTATTTATTTTAATGAGTTACTCTTTCAATAAATTCATTTAAGATAAATATGTTATTTATACACACCTAATGGCTTTTTAAAAGCAAAAAGCCGCTATAAAAGTTATTTTTTTATGCACATCAAATCATTTTTTGGAAAAAAAGAAAAAATATGTTTCTTTTGGGGAATTATCAATTAATCTAAATTTTCGTAACCATGTCATTAAGATTTGATGCAATCACAAAGCTTACCGACGAAGTTGAAGCCAATGGCTCAAAATCTTCGAAAATAACCGCCATCTTTGGCGAGAATGTATTTACCCTTAAAACTGCCAGGGAATTTTTAAGCGACGATGCTTATAAAAGCTTGGTGGGGAGTATTAAAGGCGGAAAGAAAATTGATCGCTCCAACGCCGGCCAGATAGCCAATGGTTTACGTGCCTGGGCAGAAAGCAAGGGTGTTACGCACTATACCCACTGGTTCCAGCCGTTAACGGGTACTACTGCCGAAAAGCACGATTCTTTCTTTACGCTAAAAAGCGATGGCACAGCCATTGAGGAGTTTGATGGCGGAGCCTTGGTGCAGCAGGAGCCGGATGCTTCTTCTTTCCCGAATGGTGGCTTAAGGGCTACATTTGAGGCACGTGGCTATACGGCCTGGGATCCTTCTTCCCCTGCATTTATTATTGAAATTGGGCCAGGCAGAACCTTGTGCATCCCCACTGTTTTCATTTCATATACTGGTGAGTCGCTAGATTATAAAGCACCATTGCTAAAGGCATTGGAAGCATTAAACAAACATGCTGTTGATGTTGCACATTATTTTGATAAGAATGTAAACAAAATCACGGCTACATTGGGCTGGGAACAAGAATATTTTGTTATAGACGAGGCATTAGCCAATGCCCGCCCCGATTTAGTGCAAAGTGGCCGTACCGTGTTTGGTGCCGCACCTGCTAAAGGGCAACAACTGGAAGACCATTATTTCGGCTCTATCCCAGAAAGGGTTTACGCCTTTATGAGGGACTATGAAAATGAAGCCTATAAACTAGGTATTCCTTTGCGTACCCGCCACAATGAGGTTGCCCCTGCACAGTTTGAGTGCGCCCCTATTTTTGAAGAAGTAAACATAGCTGTAGACCATAACACTTTGTTGATGGACGTGATGAGCCGTGTAGCCAAACGCCACAAATTGCGTGTGTTGCTACATGAAAAACCATTTGCGGGTATCAACGGTAGCGGCAAGCACAATAACTGGAGTTTGGCTACAGATACTGGCGTTAACCTATTGGCACCGGGCAAAACACCAAAAACCAATTTGATGTTCCTGACTTTCTTTGTAAACACAATTAAAGCAGTGCATGATTTTGCAGACATCCTTAGGGCTTCCATTGCATCTGCCCCTAACGACCACCGTTTGGGCGCAAACGAAGCACCTCCTGCCATTATTTCTGTTTTCGTTGGCCAGTACCTGTTTAAAGTATTGGAAGAAGTAGAAAGCCGTGTTGGCGACAAGTTTGACGAGCAAGACGAAGCAATCCTGAAACTAGATTTACATAGGAGCATACCAGAAGTACTGCTAGACAATACCGATAGGAACCGTACTTCTCCATTTGCGTTTACAGGTAATAAATTCGAGTTCCGTGCTGTTGGTTCTACTGCCAATTGCGCCAACCCAATGACTGTGTTGAACACCATTATGGCAGAAACGCTAAAAACCTTTAAGAAAGACGTAGATGCGTTGATTGACAAAGGCGAAAAGAAAGAAGTGGCCATCATGCAAACCATACAGCGCTACATTGTAGAAAGCAAAAAAGTGTTGTTTGAAGGCGATGGCTATGGTGAAGAATGGCACAAAGAAGCCGAAAGACGCGGCTTGCCTAACTTGAAAACTACCCCAGTTGCCTTGGATGCGATGATGACAGAAAAAACAAAAAAACTGTTTGAATCAAATGGCATTTACACCCATAGCGAATTGGAAGCTAGGTACGAGATAGAGCTGGAAAAATATGTGAAGAAAGTACAGATAGAAGCTAGGATAATGGGCGATTTGGCACTGAACCATATTATACCTGCAGGTGTTAAGTACCTTACCCAATTGGCTGGCAACATCGAGAACCTGAAAGCTGTTGGCGTTCCAGAAACAACGTATAGGAGCCAGTTGGCTATCTTGAACGAAGTAAGCGAGCATATAAACGTTGTTTACGAAAAAGTAAACGAAATGGTTGAAGCAAGGAAAGTAGCCAACAATATCAGCGATATGAGGTCAAAAGCCATTGCTTATTGCGATGATGTGAAAGGGGTTTATTTCGACATTATCCGCTACCATGTTGACAAACTGGAGCAATTGGTAGATGATGAAGAATGGACATTGCCTAAATACAGGGAAATGTTGTTCTTAAGGTAATCAGTTTTATCAACATGAGAAAATAGCAAAAACTGCCTCCACTTAGTTTTGGGGGCAGTTTTTTGTTTGTTATTATTCGCCACATTGGCACATAGTTTATAACAGGAGCTTTGTTTTTCATTAGCACACATAGTCTTGCAAAAAAGCAAATTTCTTAAGAACGTAAGCCTATATTAAACCTTCCTAAATGCCCATAATACTTTTCAAATCTATGTGCTAATTTGTCTTTGTGGTGAAACTTTTTCTATCCTTTCCATTTCCTCAATTGTTGCAACGATGCCCTTATATCTTTGGGCAAAGGGGCTTCAAATGAATAATCTTGCCCGTTTAGGCTAAACTGTAGCGAGGCAGCATGTAAACCCAACCTTGCCAGTATGGGTTTTTCCTCCTCCTCTTTCTTGGCAAGATTATACCGTTTTTTCAGGGAAGATATTAGCACAGGTAAGCCATCCCCATATAAAGGGTCGCAAGCAATGCTATGCCCTATATGCTTTGTATGCACACGTATTTGGTGTGTTCGGCCTGTATGTATCTGAAACTGTACCCATGAATAAATCCCGAAACTTTCCAGCACTTCATAATCCGTAAGCGATGCTTTGCCGTTGGCATGTATGGCCATCGTGCCGTTTTTGGCAGGGTGCTCCATAATGGCAGCATCAACGCTCCCTTTTTGGTTCATTAGTGTGCCATTCACTAGGCCTAGGTAGTGTTTTTTCACTTCCCTCCCTTCAAAAAGCTGGGAAAGCTGCTTGTGGGTTTCCTCGTCTTTTGCAAAAACAATAATTCCGCTAGTGTCTTTATCTAGGCGGTGCACGGTAAAAATAGTTTCATATTTTTCTTTCAATATGTCTTTTAGCGAAGGCTCGCTTTGCATCCTGTCGGGTATAGATAACATGCCCGATGGCTTGTTTACGGCCACAAACCATTCGTTATCTGCTAAAATATCAAGTTTCATTTGAGTGGTACGTTGTAAGTGGTACGTTTTAGGTGTTTAGCCATTCTTGATGCTAGGGTTGCCAACCTTTTGAAGGTTGGCAACCCTCAAAACCCTCTTTGCCCTTAATTTAAAACTCAAAATTTTAAATAATGCTTTCTTATTCCTCCATTGTATCCAGCTCGGGATTGCTGGTTTCTTTTTTCTTGGTGCTTTTGTTCATGTATTTCAAAAGCCTTATTTCGCTTTCGTTTAGGAAACGCCATGTGCCACGCTGTACATTTTTCTTTGTAAGCCCTGCAAACATTACTCTGTCTAGCGATTTTACCTCGTAGCCCAAGTGTTCAAAGATGCGGCGCACTATGCGGTTGCGGCCGCTGTGTATTTCTATGCCTACTTCGCTTTTGTCTTTTAAGTCGGCGTAAGCAAGGCTGTCGGCCTGTACCATGCCATCCTCCAGTGTAATGCCTGTAAGTATGCTTTCAAAGTCTTTCTTGGTTACAGGCTTGTCTAACCTCACGGCATATACCTTTTTTATCTGGTAGCCGGGGTGGGTTAGCTTTTGTGCAAGCTCGCCGTCATTGGTCAGTAGCAGCACGCCCGTGGTGTTTCTGTCTAGCCTGCCAACGGGGTAAACCCTTTCTTTGGTGGCATCTTTCAACAAATCCATTACTGTTTTCCTGCCTTCAGGGTCAGACGAGGTTGTGATGTAGTCTTTCGGCTTGTTCATTAAAATATACACTAAGTTCTTTTTCGGGAATAATTTATTGCCTTTTAGCAACACAGTATCCGAAGGGGCAACTTTGTACCCCGGCTCATATACAACATCGCCATTCACTGTTACAACACCCTGTTTTACCATCTCTGCTGCTTCTCTTCGGCCACAAATGCCTGCATAAGCTATGTATTTGTTTAGGGGCATTGCATCGACTTCATCGGCCCTGCTACCTGTTTCTTTTGCGCCTAGCACTTGGTCGCCTTTAAAATATTTATCGCTATTGCTGGTAATATATTTTTTAGAAAACTTCTTGTCGGCTGGCTTCCCTTTTTGTGCTTCAGGGCTTGTCCTTTTTTCAGCACCATTGCTTACAGTGGGTGCATCCTCATCCTTTTTGTAGAACTGGCGTTTGTTCAACCGTTGTTTCTTTCCAGGTGTTGCTTCCTTTTCTTGGGCTTTTTCAAATTTCTTATTGGGTGCTTTTTCAGTTTTTTCTACACGTTTTGCCTTAGCGGCTGGGGCAGGGGCTACAACACCATGTTCCTTTTCCCACTTTTCACGGCGTTTTTGGTCGCCAATGGCTTTGGCTTCTTTCTTGGCACGCCGCTTCTCGACCTTTATCATTTCTTTTTTCTTGGCCCCTTGGGGTTCACTGTTCATAAACTTGTCAAACGCATGTTTTGCCATAATATTTCATTTGCTGTTTTTTCAACAGGTAGCACAAAGGTAGTACAAACGAGTGCATTTCAAATATTCGCTAATAGGTTAGAATGCATAAAACTTTTTCGCTTTTTATTTAACCCAGCACAACCTCACCCCTTCCGAAAAGCCGAGACAAGTTACCCAAAGGAAAGAATAAAAGGGCAAAGAGACAATATGTGCATATTTTTAGTAATATAGATATCTGCTAGTTTTATATTAAAATAGTTTCAGTTTTTCCATTTTTATGGTTTTTTTACTTTGTTTCTTTTTTTCAAAAATCATTACCTCCCTTGTAAACCATTGATTATCAATTCCAATATCAAATTTTTGTGCGTGATTTGTGCTTATTTTGTGCTTATTTTTTGAGTAATTTGTGCCTGATTTGTGCATAGTTTATGCTCATTTTATGCATAAATTGTGCGTATTTCACAATTATAAATGCAAGACCAAATTTTGGAACTACAACTATCTTAATATTAGTAAAAAAAGAGCTACGATTGGGATGCCAAGACACTAGTTTTGTAAGTAGTTTGTATCAAGTGCATTTCTAGCACAAAGTTAAGGTTTTTATAGATTTGGGCTTATTTGGACAAAACGAAAAAGTTTTATGCACCCATGGGTTATTGTGCAAGTGCAGGCAAAGAGTAAAAAGCGTAGTAAGCAGGTAAAAAAATATGTTTTATATTTTTTTTGGGCGTTTGGCACAGCATCCCTATTTTTGCAGCCCTCTCTGAAAAAGAGCAAGGACGGTGAGGTGGATGAGTGGCTGAAATCAGTAGTTTGCTAAACTGCCGTACGGGTTAAACTGTACCAAGGGTTCGAATCCCTTCCTCACCGCTGAGGTTTGGCAAAACCAATCGGGAAGTAGCGCAGGCCGGTAGCGCACCTGGTTTGGGACCAGGGGGTCGCAGGTTCGAATCCTGTCTTCCCGACTTTATAAAAAAGGTTGTATCGTAAATGATGCAACCTTTTCTTATCTATAGCCTGCCTCATTTTTTGGAGTTTAAGGAGTAATGGACAAAATTGATGCTATTTTCTGAGTTCCAATGCCTTAAAAAACTCATACAATACTTGCCAGTACTGCATTTTAGATGTTTTTTTGTAATCAATATTCTATTGGAAATACTTTGATTGCTTAAAACACAATGCTAGCCTTAATTACAGGGAATTTGAGCATCAATTTTGTCCATTACCCCAAGTTTAATCTATTTATTAGTGCCAAGTATTTAACCCTTTACCATCTTTGCAAACCAAGGTAATTTATTAAAATGCCAATGAAAATACGGCTGGTTAATACTCCCCATACTTTCATAAAAACTTTTTACTCCGGGCAAATCGCTCCCTTCAAAATCAAAAAGCATGGGCTGGTTGCTTAGTTCCTTAAAAAGGTTATCATACAAAAAATAATTGCTTTCCAACCCTCTGCCTAGCGGTGAAGTATAATTAAGGATATTGTAATACCGTTTGCCATCTTGCAATATCAATACAATGCTTAGTAATTCATTGTCATTGTTTGTTACTTTCCTTATTGCAACTTTATTTAGTTTAGCCAATTGCTGGCAAAGGCTGATAAAAGAAGCCATATTTGCTTCTGTAACATGGCCGATATTGGGTTTATTGTATTGGTAAAATAAATGACTGGCTTCGTATACATCTGTGTCTATTTGGTATTTAAGTCCCTGCTTTTCTGCCCTGTTTATGTTTTTCTGGAATGATTTTTTATACCCTTCTTTTATGACTTGGTAGGGCTTGTTTAAATCTAGGATATAATTGTTGTACAAACTGCCGTTTAATGGGTTTAGGAAACTTAGGTTTTCGTAGTTAAAAAGATGAGAGCCATATTTTGCAAACCTTTGGATAGTCTGTTCCAATTGGGCAGCACTAATACTTGCTTTGCCTATCAAGCCCAACTGCTGCGTGAGTGGCGGGGTATATAAATAGCGGAAGCCCCATTTTTTTAGCCATGGCAAGGGCATAATAGCTTCATAATCGTCTATGACCAAGGCACTCCAGTTATCTGCCATCGCATTTAAGTAATGGGCTGTAGCATATATTAACCCATTTACATTTGCCTCCACGCAAGCATCCCACTTGGCAGTGTCAATTTGATGGGCAGGGATTATTTGAATTTGTTCCATGGATACCTTTTTTTATTTAATGTGTCCAACTGAATTGTGTCCGCAGTACAGACACAATTGGGAATGTTCGGTAAAACTGACGATACCAATTTAGCTAACGATAAGAAAACCCACTACCAAATTGGGGTTCCAAATAATCAGATAATGATTTTATAAGAAAATCTCCATAGCCTGCTCGTTCTTTGCCCTCTTGTTCCTCTTCAAATATTATCTTGCCTATTTGCCAATACATGAGCAGCCTTTCGTTATCTACCGACCGGATTGCCCTTTCTTTTGCAGTAGCAATAATGTCGTGTATTTGCTGTTTAAGTTGTTGTTTAATTTCCATTGGCAAAATATGAATGGTTAATTATTAATCATTTTCTCTCTTTCCAATCTTTCTTTGGCTTCTATTAAGATGCTATGTATTTTTTGTTCCAATTGTTTTTTAGGTGGCAGTTCTGTCCAGTACTCTGCTACCATGATGCCGTCTTTGTGCATTTCTAACAGTTCTATTTGTTCCCTGCTGCTTTCGGCACAAAGTATTAAGCCTACTGGGGTATTTTCCCCTTCTGCTTTTTCGTATTTGTCCAGCCATTTTAGGTACAGTTCCATTTGCCCTTTGTGCTTGGCTTGAAACTTGCCTAGTTTTAATTCTATGGCTACAAGCCGTTTTAAATTGCGATGGTAAAAAAGCAGGTCTAAATAAAAATCTTCGCCATCTATTATCATTCTTTTTTGCCTTTCTACAAAGGCAAAGCCTTTTCCCAGTTCTAATATAAAGGCTTCTAAATCCCGCAAAATGGCAACTTCCAATTTTTCTAAATAAGTGTTCTGAAGCCCTAAAAAATCTAAAAAATATGGGTCTTTAAATGTATTGTGTATGGCAGGATGGTTACTGATGTTTTGCAAATTGGCTATTGTGCTTCGTTCATAAGTTTTGGAGCTAATTTGTTTGCGTAAATCTCTCACACCTAATGCTTGGGCAGCAGATGCTTGCGCATAATACATTTTTGCTTCTTGGCTTTTAAGTGGGATTAATTCTCTAAAATGAGACCAGCTCAATTGTCGCGACAGTGTCGCGACAATTGATAAATCTGGGAACTGCTCTGCGAACTGCATCATTCTCCGCAGGTTGCCCAATTCAAAATTCCTGCCATAACTGTTTTTCAATTGTGTAGACACTGTCAACACAATTTGTTTTCCATAATCCGCCCGTTTGTTTTGCAGTATATCTTCGTTGATGCGTTTGCCCACTTGCCAAAACAATAGCGTAAGGGTGCTATTGGCTTGGGCTACCACTTGCTGCTGGCTTTGCTCTATAAGTTGAGACAACTCGGTGAGTAAGTCTTGTCCTGAATTATGTATGTTTGGTGTATTGCTTTTCATTTCAATTTTTTATTTTCCTTTTTTGGTGCAAGGAAGTTTTCGCCAGTAACCACACTTTTACCTGTTTGAGCTTCTAATTCTTTCTGTGCATTTTAGCTACTAATCCTCCTTTTTTACTGGCTACTGCATTTTGTTGCAAGCCTTTGGCTTCTTCTGTTTAAGCTATTTGCCTTGTTGATAATTCCGCAAGTGCTGTAAAAATTAATTCAGCTTCGCTCATGTGGTCCCTTAGGTTTTGAGATTGCAAGCCTTTTAAATCCTTATGTTTTTTTACGGTTAGCCCTGTCCATTCTTGGTGTATGATATTGGTAAGCGCTGCAAACTCTTCCCCTTTTTTTACGCCGCTTTCCTGCCAGTAATCGGTTAGTTTGTTGCGGGTTTCCTGCCCTGTCATCCGTTGGTGTATCCACTTTTCGCTGCGGCCTAGTTTTTGCCAGTTTTCCCTTGCCCGGTCTATGCCTTGGCTGGGGTCGGCTATTTCCTGCATACGCTCGTAGCCTACTTTTGACAGCCATTGTTTAAAGGGTTCTGCCTTGGGGCTTGGTATGGATTGGATAATGCGTAGCAAGGTTTGGGTATCGGCTATATCTGTTTCTCTCAATTTCCCATCATCGGCAGGCATTTTCAACTGTCCCAAAAATTGGGACAGTTCGCTTCCTTCCGCAACAATCTTTGTTTTTAAAGCACTCCAATACTTTCGCGGCCTTGGGCTATCTGTTAGTATTTCAATCACATCTATTACGCTGAAATACCAAATTTCATTATCGGCATCGTAATGGCTCCTTACTTTTTTCTCCTCAAATAATTTTACATTCATAGCATTTTATTGAGCAATAAAGATAGTAATTAATTGCTAAATTAATTAGCTTTCCGGTACTTTTTTATTTCGCTGCTGTATATATTTAGATAAGGAAGTTGTTAAGGGTTTTGAACCATTTCAGGGCAACCGCAACGGATTGCCCCTACAAAGGCACGTTTTTCACCAGTTTATTCAATTGTATGTTTTGGATGTCTATGCTAAAGGAAATGCTTTTGCCAAAACTTTTGCCAGGGAAAACAGAGTTGTAATAATCCCTATACACTTGGCTATACATTAGCGGCAAATAAATATTTACATATTTCAGCAATGATATTTGAATGCCTGCATCATAAAGGAAACGAGGCGTATTCACAGTAGGATCCCATGCCTCGGCATAAGTACCAATATCAACAAAAAACTTAAACGGCAATGGGAAATGCCTTATTACAGCATCGGGAAAAAGGCGCTGCACAAACTTAGGGATGTCGCCAGTAAAATTAACTGCGGAAAGCCATTTGTCGGTTTTGCCCACCTGCCCTTGCAATTCTTTGCCTACTTTAAAAAAGCCGTCTCGTTCCATTAATTGCTGGCTGTTAGCCCCTTCAAAATCGCCACGGCCTATAAAGTAATTGCTGTAAGTATAGTCCTCATTGCCACGAGGGCCAGTAAGGTTCAAGAAATACCTGGCGGTTTCATATTGGTATTGGCTGCCAATATGAAAAAACTTACCTGCAAAAAAACGCACATTCAAGCCTTTTCCATCCTGCTGCTCACTAGCATAGTTGAAGAAATAATTGGCGGTTAGCCCTGCCCTCGCAAAATCTTTATTGGCATCTATGGTCAAATCAACATTGTAAGGGTACAAGGCCTTGAAATCTTCCAGCCTCAATTTTAATTGTACCAAGTTCCTATTGGTGCGTTGGATAAAACTGGAATCGTATCCTTTTACGCTTTTGCTATTGTAATCCTGCTCGCCTATAAAAAATGTCTTTAGCTGGATTAATTTTTTTACGCTGCTCGCAAGGTATTTGTTCCTGATATTGAAACGGATAGTAGGGTCTATCTTAAAAAACTGAACATTGTAGTGTGCTGGGAACAATGAATCATTAAAATCAATATGCTTGTAGCTAAAACTGCTGAATGAGCTGTTGATATTTATATTGTCTAAAAATCCTTTTTTTACAGGTATCTTATAGGCTACCCTTGCATAATAATTCAAGCGGCTGGTCTGCGTGCCGTAAAGCGGTATTGCCAAGAAATTAAATTTGCTCAAGGGCAATTCGTAATTGTGTATCATGCCGCCAATCATCAGATTGTCGTAGGCATTGTAGCCTATCATGGGCGAAAGGGAAATAAACCTGTATTTGTCTGTATTTTTAAAAGGAAAAAATGCGGCTAGCCGGTATGGCTTGTTTACTGCTGGTGGTGGGGTACGCTGTGCAGCAGTTGTAAACAATTGGGTATATAAGCTATCTAAAGGTTGGTTGCTGGCAGTTTGTATGGATTGCTTAAAGTTTTCTGGGTAAGGGTGCTTGAACTGCCATTGGGCATAATAATTTTTCATGCTTTTTTCAAACAAGGGCTTGCCAAGCTGCTGCTCTAGCTGCTGCATCCATACGGCTGTTTTTTCGTAAACAAACAAGCCATAGTTTACCATAGTAAAAGAATCGGCTGGCAAGTCAATCGGCTGGTCTTTGCCAATATTTTCCAGGTTTTTGATAACAGACTTTTCAATGCTTTCTTCTGTTGAAATGCCTCCTTTTTTGGCAGGTGGATATTTTTCAGCAGTATATTTTTTCTCATAAAAACTATTCATGCCCTCGTCCATCCAAGCGTGGGCACGTTCATTGCTTGCCAGCGATCCATAGAACCAATTGTGCCCCAGCTCATGTGCAATAACTGCATCTAATTCCTGTCCACCACCTTGCGTGGTTATTAGTGTGATTGATGGGTACTCCATGCCGCCGCTACCTATTGTTTGCGGCCCGCTTAACACGCTAGCGGTGCTGTAAGGATAGTTGCCTACATGCTTGTCATAAAATTTCAAGCCATTTTTGGCATAGGCAATACTTGTTTTCCAGTTTTCATATTGCCACGGTGGATAATAGGCAAAAACATCAACGGATTTGTTTTCCAATTGCACAGTATCGTGCTGCACTAAAAATTGCTTACTGGCAAACCACGCAAAATCATGTGCATTATTTAGTTGATAGTGAAGCGTTTTGAGTGTAGCAGCAGATTTTGGGGCAATGGATTCCTTGGTTTTAAAATTTTTATTTTTTGCAGCGGACGTACTTTTTACAACAGTTGTAAATTTATTATCCCTTTTTTTATTGTAATAGATATAATTTTCTTGTTTGATGGGTTCTAACGCGGCTATGCCCAGCAACTTTGTTTTTTCTGCTTCGGTTTGCAGGATACCCGAAGCTGCTACAATATAGTTTTGGGGCAGGGTAATTTGAACATCGTAATTGCCAAATTCGCTGTAAAACTCACCTTGGTCAAGATAGGGCATTGGGTGCCAGCCTTTGTTGTCATATACAGCAGGCTTGGGGTACCATTGGGTTATCTGGTAGTTTTGCTTTACATGCCCGCTCCTAGAAAAATTGTAAGGCAGTTTTACATGAAAGGAAGTAGCTATATTTATAGACTGTCCAGGAAACAAAGGCTCCTTTAACATTAACTTTACTACATCTATATATTGCTGGTGCTGCTGCGTGTCGGCTTTTATATTGTTTACTTTAAACGAAAGGTTGGATATATAGCCCCTGTTTTCTTCCTTGGAAAAATAAAAATCTGTCCTGTCGTTTTTTAGTAACTGCTCGCTAAAAGCAGTACGGTCGTTTTTGTAGGCATTTGGCCATAGGTGAAACCAAATAAAATGGAGAGTGTCGGGCGAATGGTTGGTATAGGCAATTTCCTCATAGCCATCTAAGCTGTGCAGAATATCGTCTAATTGTACCTTGATGTTATAATCTACCTTTTGTTGCCAATAGCTAGCAGGAACAAAGTTGCCTTGTGCCATGGAGGCACATAGGTGAAAAAGAAAAAACACAGTTATTAGAAGATAACGCACTTTATATCAAGATTATAGTAGTAATTAAATTGTACTTACCGCGGGTTGCACCCGTGGCTACTATTGTTCAACCCTTGCAGGTTTTTTGGGCAAAATACTAATTCATAAGTATGCAGACTTAATTAAGTTAATACTATTTTATTTTAAAGACCTCACCCCCAACCCCTCTCCGAAAGAGAGGGGTAAGAACAAAACCCTCTTAGAATTATATTAAGATAATTATGGCTCATTACTTAATTATTAATTCCTAATTATTTCCCTTTCCCCATCAATACCTTCCACATCCCTTTGGCAATAATACGCAAGTCTTTAAAAGGCGATGGATTTTTTAGGTATGCCAAGTCGTATTGCATCCGCTCTTTCATTTCTGCCACGGAAGATGCGTAACCATACTCTACAATGCCTATGGATACTAAGCCAGGCTTTATGCTTAGCAAATTAGTATATTCTGGTGCTATTTTTACCAATTGGTCTATATAATATTTCCGCTCTGGCCTCGTGGAGCCAACAAAACTCATGTCGCCTTTTAATATGTTCCACAGTTGGGGCAGTTCGTCAAACCTGCGTTTGCGCATAAAAACGCCCCATTTGGTTTGCCTTTTGTCGCCTTTTACCCACAATGCCGGGCCATTTTTTTCAGCATCGGGATACATGCTTACAAACTTATACATCATAAAGGGCTTTCCTTTATACCCAATCCGCTCTTGACTGTATAATATTGCACCACCTGACGATAGCGCAGTAATTATAAGTACTAATAAAAAAAGAGGGGATAGTATTACGATAGCTACCAATGCCACTACCACATCAACACAGCGTTTTAGCATACGGTACTATTTGGCCTGCCTATTGGCACTATTAATTTTTTCTATAATCTGGTGGGCCACTTCCATGGCTAGGTAGCCATCTATTTCGCTTACCACGGTTGACGTGTTGTTTACAATGCTGCTTACAAACGATTCTAGTTCTAGTTTTATAGCATTGGCAACAGGCACTTCGGGGCTGCTTACGGAAATGGTCTTGGTGCCATTGGGCGTTTCCAAGTCGAAGGAGAACGTGTCTTCGTCTCCTTGTTGTTGTAATTTTATTATTTCTGTTTTCTTTTCTAAGAAGTCTATGCTTATGTAGGCATCCTTCTGGAAGAACCGCATCTTGCGCATTTTTTTCATGCTGATGCGGCTACTGGTAAGGTTGGCCACGCAGCCATTATTGAACTCGATGCGCACATTGGCAATGTCTGGTGTGTCTGTCATCACGGCCACGCCGCTTGCATGTATATTCCTCACAGTGCTTTTTACAACGCTTAGCACAATGTCTATGTCGTGGATCATCAAATCCAAAATAACGCTTACCTCTGTGCCCCTAGGGTTGAATTGTGCTAGGCGGTGTACTTCAATAAACAATGGGTTCATTGGAACGTTTTTCAAAGCCAAGAAAGCAGGGTTAAAGCGTTCCACATGCCCTACTTGCATTTTCACATTGGCTTCCTTTGCCATGTTTACCAAGTCTTTTGCCTCCTCCATGGTATTTGCCAAAGGCTTTTCTACAAATACATGCTTGCCTTTCCGCAAGGCTCGCCTACACACTTCGTAGTGGCGGTCGGTAGGCACTACCACGTCTATAATATCGCAGGCATCAAATAGCTTGTCTTCGTCTAAAAAACGCTTGATGTTGTAGGTGGCAGCCACTTCTTTTGCTAGTTCGTTATTAGGGTCGAAAAAGCCAACGATTTTTACGCCGTCTATTTCTTTCCAGTTATTCAAATGGAACTTGCCCAAGTGCCCTACCCCAAAAACACCAACATTCAACATACATGCAATATTTAAAGACAGCAAATATAACCCATTGGGTAAAGGAAGGAGCGGGTATTTTTTAGAGGGTAGGCAAATTTCACCTAAAGGGCGAACCCCCATTCTTTAGCCTGTTAAATTCCCGCTTTGTTTTTTCAATTAGCCTTTGGTTGCTTTGTATCATTGCCTCGCCTTCTGGCGATGCGCCGTTCAGGCCAGCTAGGCCTTCTATTGTCCAAGTATAGTTTTCATCGTTCCTAATATGCCAATTGTCTGTTTGTATCATTTCGGCTGGAAAAATATAATACATACTTTGCTTTATTACATAGTAGCTAAAAGGCAAGTCGGTAACATTGTTTGCCCACCAGGATACAGGCTGGGCTTGGCTCTGCGTAGCGGGGTCTATGGAATAAAATTCTATCACGTTGTTTATGGAAACAGGTATCAATGGTGCCACATGGTAATTCCACAGGTTGGTGAGCGTGCCTTGTTCGTTTTTAAGGAAAAAACCGCTGAACACCCATCCTTTATAGTTGGGTATATTCCATGCTTCTAATAACAATGTAATGGCATTTGCCCTGTCTTCACAGTCGTTATTGGCATTGTCCCACATAAACAACCAATGATTTTGGAAAAAAGTGAAGATTCTATTGGCATATTCCAGCGTCAGGGGGTTGGCCACGAATACATCATCGGAAACTGTTTGGTCGAAGAAGGTATTTAGCTGGGCATTTTCCATTTGTACTAAAATACGGTATTATTCGGTATTTGCAATTAGTTTTGTATTATTTTTTTGTTACTAGGCTACAATAAAATATAGCCACAAAGGCACGAATACACAAAGCAGCACAAAGTTTTAAGTGAAAAATGAAGTATAAATCGTTTTATACTTCATTTCTTAGTGCTTATTTAAACCTTTGTTGCAAAAAAGGAAGTGAGTAGCTTGAAGGTCAGAACCGTTCAGGGCGTTGAGAGAAGGGGCTAGCAATAGCAGCATATACTCGCTGGCAACTTTCTACTTACCAACCACCCCATCCCCAAACTTCAAATTTCCACAAACAGTTACTGGCAGCTTCCCTTTGGCAATTAACTTACCTTCAAGCCAATCTGCTGCCACTTGCTGTATGCTGCTGTCATCCTCATAGCAGGCAAGCAAAGTAGGCGCATCGCAGGCAAATTTAATGGCATAGGGGTTGCCAAAGAAAATAGTAATGGGGTTGGGGGTTTGCTGCAAAGCTTTTAGTAAATAGATAGACGCATTGTCCAACCCAAAATTATTGGCCGGGCGGCGGCTATAGTTGTGTACGCCAATAATAATGGCATCATATTGCTTTTGCTGTAATGTATTGATTAATTGCTGGGCTGCCGATATGTTTATTTTATTGCCATATACTTTTACGCCCAGTTGTGGCTCGATGGTTTCCTTCACTGTGTCGCTTTTGCCCAAATCGCCCGAAAAAAAGTAGTTGTCGCAGTTTAATTCATTTTTTAGGCGAGTTGCTAATAGGCTTTCTTTGCTTATGCCAATGCCTATATAGGCTATGCGTTGCCCTTTTCTTAGTTGGGTAGCGGCTGTTTTGGTTCTAAGCAATGTAAGGGCATTCTCAGCAATTCGGCGTTTGATACTGTCTGTTGAAATATTCAATTCAGCAACCAAATGGCTGGTATCAATGGGCTGCAATTGGGCTAGCCCAAGATTATATTTAGCCAGCAATACTTTTTTCACGCTTTTGTTAATTTTTTTCCAACTAAGCCTGCGTTCTTTAATGGCTTGCTTAATAGCAGCAATGGCTTCTGGCACATCGCTGGGCAAGCAAAGCATATCGTTCCCTGCAATAAGGGACAATACAGAGGCCTCCCCACTAGGGAAAAACTTGCTGATGCCTTTCATTTCCAAGGCATCGGTAAAAGTGATGCCCTTAAAATGCAATTCATCCCTTAAAATACCTGTAACGCTTTTTGCTGACAGTGAAGTGGCCAAATGTGCTGTTGTATCTATTGCAGGGATATATAAATGCGCCATCATCATGCTGCCAACACCTCCGCTAATCATTTTTTTAAAGGGGTACAGTTCCAGCGAGTCCAAAGCCTGTCGGCTTTTGTAGATTACGGGCAAATCTAAATGGCTATCCACAGCTACATCGCCATGACCGGGGAAATGCTTGGCACAGGCCATTATGTTTTCTGCCTGCATACCTAGCATATATTGCGTGCCAAAACGGGCTACTTTATATTTATCTTCCCCAAAACTCCTGTCGTTAATTACGGGGTTTTCTGGATTGTTGTTAATGTCCACAACAGGTGCATAGTTTACCTGCACACCCATGCGCTTGCACTGGCTGCCGATGGCCTTGCCCATCTCATATACAAGGCTGCTGTCTTGTGTGGCGCCAATCATTAATTGGCGTGGGTAGTTTGTTACGCTGTCCAACCGCATACCTAGCCCCCATTCCGCATCCATGCACACCATCAATGGAGTTTTGGCAATACCTTGATAATTGTTTGTCAACAAGGCTTGCCTTAAAGGCCCACCTTGAAAAAAACACAACCCGCCTACATTGTATTGCTTTATAAGGTTGGTTACTTGCTGCACATGCTCAGGGCCAAGGTTGCTATGCGCCCTGATAACCATTAGCTGCGCAATACACTCTTCTTTTGATAATTTCTTAAACTGCTGCTTTACCCAACGTTTGGCACTGTGCGATTTTGTATAAAACTGCTGCGCTATCAAGGGCTGCCCAACAAATATAAAAAACAAACAAGTAAATATTATTTTCTTCAACTTATAATTATTTCAATGGTGTACAAAGTATTGCATTTTTATCGGGCAGCCTAACTACATATCCGCTCGCTCATATAATTAAACTTATAAATACTTGGAATTTATTTGATAAAAGTAGGCGAAGTGTATTTGATATTCTTATTTTTGAAAAAATCCTGATAATGAATGTACAACTAATACAGAACGATAAAGGGAAGACAACTGGCGAATTTATCCCTACAAAGGAATGGAAGCAACTTAAAAAGCAATACAGTGGCTTGGAAGATTTGGAATATACAGAACCAACCAAAAAACAAATTTTACAAGAACTGAAAGAAGCTGTTATGGAACTTTGCTTAATAGAAAAAGGCAAGCTGAAATCAAGGCCTGCAATGGAATTGCTGAATGAGTTATAAAATACCCTACTATTAAAATTATTTTGCCAAAATACTTGCAACCCTAGAACTGAAGCAACGTTTTTAAAATGATACCATAATCAACAAACAACCAATTACAATAGCTATATCCAATAAAAATGAAGCAAATACTACTTTTAACACAAGTCTTTTTCATAACTTTTTTTACCTACGCCCAAACAGTACCCGCAACGGCAGTAATAAAAGGAATCGTGGAAGACTCCCTAAAAAAAACACCCTGGGCTATGTTACTATATCGTTTGTTGACAAAGCAACCAACCTGCCCATAAAAAGCGCATTGTCGAACGACAATGGCAGTTTTGAATTTACTGGGCTGCCCGTAAAGGCCTATTTATTGCAGGTGGCATCTGTTGGCTACCACAACAAAACAATTGTACTGCCTGTGTTCCCCACATCTGGAAAGCCACTTATTGATGCTGGCAATATCAGCCTTGCCGCCGCCCCGGCGGGGCTAAACGAAGTCGTGGTAACAGCCGTAAGGCAGATTATTAAACAGGAAGTGGACTGAATAAGCTACGATGTGCAGGCCGATCCAGAAAATAATGCCACCAACGTGCTGGATATGCTGCGTAAAGTGCCATTGCTGTCAGTTGATGCATCTGAAAATATAAAGCTAAAAGGAAGCGGCAATTACAAGATATTAATAAATAGTAGGCCCTCTGCTTTGATTGCCAAAAACCCTGCGGATGTTTTTAAGTCGATGCCAGCTAGCAACATCAAAAAATTGAAGTAATAACCACCTCGCCTGCCAAATACGATGCAGAAGGGTTGGCTGGCCTTATCAATATCATTACCAAGAAAAATATGGACGAGGGTTATAATGGCAGCCTCAATAGCCGGTACAACAGCATTTATGGCCCAGGTATAAATATCAATGCCACGTGGAAACAAAAGAAATTTGGAGTAAATGGCTATATAGGGGGCAATTTTAGCCCTAGCACCGTCTCAACCAAAAATGGATATACAAACAACATCACCTCGCCTGTTGTTTCTAATTTTTTGCAGGAAGGCACACGTTCTTTAATTTTTACCAACAAATATGGCACCCTAGAACTAAGCTATGAGATAGACAGCCTAAACCTGCTTACAGCCTCCATTGAGACTTATTTTGGCGATAATACACAAGGCAACACTTAGTTTTCTAATTTAACAGATGCCAATAATGCAATATCCCAGTCATTTACTTTGTCTAACAGTAACAAAAACAATTATAGTGGCACTGACTTGGCTGTAAACTACCAGCTAGGGTTCAAGAAAAACAAAGACCAACTGCTAACGACTTCTTACAAGTACAGCAACCAAGCAAACGAGCAAAATACCGATGCCGCTTATTTAACTTAGTATAACTACAATTTTCCTAATTATATACAGTACAACCATTCTGGCACTAAAGAGCATACGATACAGGTTGACTATGTTCAACCCATGAAAAAAATAACCGTGGAGGCTGGTGCAAAAGCGATACTAAGGAATAGTTTCAGTAATTTTAGGAACGACAATTACGACTCTGTTGCTAAAGTATATAACACCGTTCTTTCTCAAACAAACAACTTTACCTACCAGCAAAATGTTTATAGTGCCTATAATTCCTATCAATTAAAGCTGGACAAATTCATTGCCAAGGCAGGGCTACGGGTAGAACATACCACGGTAAATGCAAATTTTGCTTCGGTTGGCTTGCCCTTGAAACAAGATTACAATAGTTTTATCCCCTCTTTTTCATTGCAACAGAAATTCAAGGGCAGCAATAGTGTTACCTTTGGGTATAGCGAACGCATACAAAGGCCAGGCATATGGCAGCTAAACCCATTTGTAGATAGGAGCAACCCCAAAGTGCTGAACTTTGGCAACCCAGATTTGCAGCCAGTAATCAACCATTCCATAGAGCTTAATTATAGCAACTACGCCAAGGGTTCCATAAACATAGGGCTTACCTATAGCTTTGCCAACAACACGGTGGAAAATGTAACAAGCGTTGATAAAGACACCGTAACTAGCACCACTTATGAGAATGTGGGACAAAATAGGGGGCTGGGCCTAACACTGAATGCCAACTACCCTATAACTAAAAAGCTAAATATCAATATCAACTCTCAGTTGCTGCATGTATGGCTAAAAGGCACTTTCAATGGGCAGTTTTACAACAATAGCGGCAACCAAGGGCATTGCTTTGTAAGCACCAGCTATAAATTTGACAATGGGTACAGTATAGGTTTTGATATTGGCTACGACAGCCGCTATGTGCTGCTGCAAGGCAAGGACAATGAGTATTTTTATACTTCTTTCAGTGGTTCGAAAGACATCCTTAAAAAGAAAGCTACTATTTCCATTTACCTAAACGACCCTTTTATGAAATACAGGACAATAGATTTCCGCACCACTGCCAGTGGCCTTAGCCAATACAACTACAACTACGATTATGCAAGGAAAATAAGCATTAGTTTCCGGTACAAGTTTGGAAAGCTAAGTGGCAGCATCAAGAAAAATGAGCGTACCATTAGCAATGATGATGTAAGCGGAGGGGGAAGGCATTAATTTTAGCTTTCCATGTTTCTGAATATAAAAATGCTTCCGTACATTTGCAGCCCGAAATAAAAAGCTTCGGGTTTTTAAATATGAATTTTTTCATTAAACAATTAAATGCAGATGCTCAGGATAGCGCAGCAGCCACAGAAGAGGTTGTAGAAGCTACTACTGCAATAACAAACGCACCTGTTGAAGAAACAACACCGGCTATCGTGGCCGAAGAAGCACCTGCTGCACCAGAAGTTCCCACTGCACCAGAAACACCTGCTGTTCCTGAAGTAGAACCTGCTGTGGATGAACCATTGCCTACAGTAGTGGCAGAAGTACCTGCTGCACCTGTGCAAGAACAAACTGCACCAGCAGCAGAGGTAGCTGAAATTGCCGCCCCTGAATTTGTGGCAGCACCAGAAACAACCGAGCCAGTTGTGGCACAAGCACCTGTTGAAGAAGTGATAGCTACGGCTCACGACGATTTTGACTGGAGCGTTGACAAAAGGAACGTTAGCATTTATGCTAAAGAAGAAAAAGAAAAGTACGACAAAGTGTACGAAAACACTTTCGTGCAGATTGAAGACGGTGAAATTATCAACGGTTCTGTAGTTGGCCTTACCAAGACAGACGTAGTGGTAAACATTGGCTTTAAAAGCGATGGCTTGATTTCCCTGAACGAATTCCGCGATGTGCCTACACTTGTTATAGGCGATATTGTAGAAGTAATGGTAGTGGAAAAAGAAGACAGGCAAGGAAACCTTACATTAAGTCGCAAAAGTGCAAGGGTTTACCGTGCATGGCAGCGTATTGTGGAGGTGAACAAAACTGGCGAAGTGGTTACTGGCCTTGTTACCAGCAAAACCAAAGGTGGCTTGATAGTAGATGTATTTGGCATGGAAACCTTCTTGCCAGGTTCTCAGATAGATGTGAAACCTGTAACTGACTACGATCAATTCGTAGGCAAGACAATGGAGTTTAAAGTTGTAAAAATCAACGAAAACATCAAGAATGCTGTTGTATCGCACAAAGCCCTGATTGAAAGCGACATTGAAGCGCAACGCGTGGAAATAATGAGCAAATTGGAAAAAGGCCAGGTGTTGGAAGGTGTTGTTAAAAACATCACAGACTTTGGTGCTTTTATGGATTTGGGCGGCTTAGATGGTCTATTGTACATCACCGATATTTCATGGGGCCGTATTTCTCACCCAAGCGAGGTGTTGAAAATGGATCAGAAATTACAAGTGGTAGTATTGGATTTCGACGACGACAAAAAACGTATCAGCCTTGGCTTGAAACAATTGACCCCACACCCTTGGGATGTGTTGCCAGCAGGCTTGGGCGAAGGTTCTACCGTTCGTGGCAAAGTAGTGAACATAGAAGACTACGGTGCTTTCTTAGAGGTTCAGCCAGGTGTTGAAGGCTTGGTACATGTAAGTGAAATTACTTGGGCAAACACACCGGTTAACGCTAAGGAATTCTTTAAACTAGGCGATGAGCATGATGCCAAGGTGGTAACTTTAGACAAAGACACCCGCAAAATGAGCTTGTCTATCAAGCAAATGACCAGCGACCCTTGGGATACCATCGAAAACAAATATGCTGTTGAAAGCAAGCACAAAGGCTTGGTGAAAAACATCACTCCTTATGGCGTGTTTGTAGAATTGGAACCAGGCATTGGCGGCATGATACACATCAGCGATTTAAGCTGGTTGAAACGTTTCAACCACCCAAGCGATTATGTAAAAGTTGGTGAATACATTGATATTATTATCATGGGCATTGACAAAGACAACCGCAAATTGCAACTTGGCCACAAACAATTGGAAGAAGATCCTTGGAATACCCTTGAAGATACTTTCGGTATCGGTAGCAAACACGAAGGTACCGTTACCCGTAGGGACGATAAAGGTGCTTTGGTACAATTGCCTTATGGCTTGGAAGGTTTTGCACCTGCCCGTCATTTAACAAAAGAAGATGGCAAAGCAGTAGTTGCAGAAGAAACATTGCCATTTATCGTTATTGAATTTGACCGTAATGAAAAACGCATCCTTCTTAGCCACAGCCGTGTTTGGGAACAAGCACAAGCTGAAGAAAAAGAAGTAGCGAAAAAAGAAGCAAGGGTAGAAGCTGAGAAAACACATAAAGAAGTAAAAGCAGTTCAAGCTAAAGTTGAAAAAACAACACTTGGGGATTTGAGTGCTTTGGCGGATATCCGTGCTAAACTAGAAGAAGGCGAAGGCAAAGCAAAATAAGCTTACCAATGTTTTTAAATAAACAAAAGCCACCTTGCTGAAAAAAGCAAGGTGGCTTTTTTGTTAATACTAAATTAGCCACTAAGACAATAATGCTCAAAGTAGCACTAAGAAAAAAGGAAATCTATGTGCCTATGTAGGAGTAGTAACCCAAATTTTATTACCTTTCCAAAGTTGATAAACAAGCCATGAAGCGGTTTGTAATATTTTAGCATCTAATTGAAATAGATTGCTAATTTTAGGATACTTGTGACAAGAAATATTTCAAGTGCATCCATAAAACCATCATCCCCTGAAACTGCCTTTTGTTGCTGATACTTATTTATTTTACTTTTTACCAAAAGTATTTGTATGATACGGTTACCAATATTGATTTTATTTCTGATACTAATTTGCCATAATGGCTTATTAGCCCAGCAGCAATTAGATACCTCTATCACCAACCTGTTAGCAAAAAATGGTTTTAAC
Source organism: Parasediminibacterium schistidii (assembly GCF_046546515.1). Classification (NCBI taxonomy): domain Bacteria; kingdom Pseudomonadati; phylum Bacteroidota; class Chitinophagia; order Chitinophagales; family Chitinophagaceae; genus Parasediminibacterium; species Parasediminibacterium schistidii. The sequence continues at coordinate 52,732 of NZ_JBKHKJ010000013.1, forward strand.
AAGGTTGAAAACAAAACAGAAAAAAACAGTAGCAGCAACTATATTATTTCCAATAATTATACCGATGAAGTATTGGGCTTGCAGCATGTTTACCTACAACAAACATATCTAGGCATAACAGTTTATAACGCTATTAAATCATTGGTATATAAAGACAATATATTGCAATATGCCTCAGGAAATTTCATAACAGGCATTGCGGCAAAAGTACCTACTGCCACCCCTTCGCTTACAGCATCAGCGGCAGTATCTAAAGCAGCTACTTATTTGCAGTTGCCAAGCCCGAGCAACCTTGTGGAAATAGAAAACACTTATGATGCCAACAAAAAAATAGTTTTTTCGCCTGCTGGCATCGCCAGGGGAAATATTGTTACTGAATTGGTTTGGGCAAGCAATGACGATTGGGTTAATATCCATTTAGCATGGAACATTAGTATCGATGTTGCCACATCGCCTGATTACTGGAACATAAGGATTGATGCACATACTGGCGAAGCTATTAGCCAAAATAACTTTACGGTATATGAAGGGCTTGCTACAACTAAAACGGTACAAGCAAAAATTGAAACACCTTCCCCAGCATTATCTTTCAACGTTAAACAACAGGCTACTGGCACAGTTGCCTTTCCACCCCCACCCACAGTTACCACAGCCCTATACAATGTAGTTCCATACCCTTACGAAAACCGGTTTGCAGGGAGCATAGCAGTTGAAACAAACCCTTGGGCAAAAGCAGGCATCAACAACAGTGCCACCACTTATGGCTGGCATTTTGATGGTACTGTCAACTATAATTTCACAAGGGGCAACAATGTTTTTGCTTATGACGATAGCCTGAATAAAAATGTGCCAGGCAGGGCAGACACTTCTACTACCACTGGGGCAACGCTCACGTTTAAACACACGCCCGATTTTACCAAGCAGCCTTTTACCACTACCAATAGGCAGTTTGCCACCGATAACCTTTTTTATTGGAACAATACAATGCACGACCTTTTTTACCAATATGGCTTTACAGAAGCGGCTGGCAATTTCCAAAACGACAACATGGGGCGTGGTGGCATTGCGGGCGACTATATAAAAGCAGAAGCGCAAGACGGATCAGGTTATAGCAACGCAAACTTTTCTACCCCTAGCGATGGGGGTAGTGGCCGCATGCAAATGTACCTATATACACCTGTAAGTAATTTAGTAACTATCAATTCGCCAGCAGCAGTTGCAGGGAATTACTACTGTAAAGAAGGCAACATAAGCACTAAGAACTTACTGAAAAATGTGGGTACTAAAACGGCAGCAGTAGTGTATTATAACGATTCGAGCACTGCCACTACTACACACAATGCCTGCAAGGCTCCGGTTAATAATATCAGTGGCAAAATAGCGTTTATAAATAGTGCTGGCTGTAGCTATGCTGTTCAAATTAAAAATGCACAGAAAGCAGGCGCTATTGGCGTGATTGTATGCAGTGTGGGTGCATCCTTAGTAATGACTGGCACAGACAGTACCATTAACATACCTGCCGTTATGGTTTCTAGTACAGACGGCGCCATAATAGCAAAGCAGCTTACGGCAGGCGCAGCAGTAAATGCGAGTTTGTTTGCAAGCGCTTTTTTTGACGGGGATTTGGATAATGGCATTGTTACCCATGAATACACCCACGGCATATCCAATCGCCTTACGGGTGGTGCAAAAGGCGGATGCCTTTCTAATAAAGAACAAGGTGGCGAAGGGTGGAGCGATTATGTTGGGCTAATGATGACAACCAATTGGGCAACAGCACAATTGACAGACGGCACCAAAATAAAAACACATGCCTGCTATGCCTACAGCCAAATAGCTTCTGGGCTAGGGAACCGGGCATACCCCTACACCACCAACATGGCAATTAATCCACATACTTATGCCGATGTGGCCAAAAATAGCGAATCACATTTTATAGGGGAGGTATGGTGTTCAGCCCTTTGGGACATGACATGGAATATTATCCAGCAAGTAGGTTCTATATACCCCAATTTATACAACCCAAAAGGTATTGGCGGCAATACCATTGCCCTGCAACTGGTTATAACTGGGTTAAAACTGCAACCTTGCAGCCCTGGTTTCTTAGATGCACGGAATGCTATTTTAGCAGCCGATTCCATCTTATATGGCGGCATGTACAAATGTGCTATTTGGAGTGCCTTTGCACGCAGGGGCATGGGCTATAGTGCTGTGCAGGGCAGCTCTAATAGTACTAACGACCAAGTAGATGCATATGATGTACCGTGTTTTACGCTTAGTGGAAGGGTGGTGAACCCAAACAGTATAGCCATACCCAATGTTGCTGTAAAAAATACTAGCGGTACCCTAGTTCAATCTACCACTGCATCTGGCAGCTACAACTTTACTGCTTATGCCTCCAATGCCAATACAATACGCCCAAGCAAGAACAATGATGTAAACAAGCTAAATGGCGTTACTGTTGCCGATGTTAGCCTCCTCCAGCAGTATTTGCTAGGGATGGCTACTTTAACCTCACCTTATAAACTTATAGCCGCCGATGCAGACAACAATGGCGTCATTTCTTTGCTGGACATGGCTTTGCTAAAAAGGGTTGTACTAGGGAGAGATACCACATTTAAAGGCAACCGCAGGTGGGCATTTATAGATAGCAGCTATAGTTTCCCCAACCCTGCTAGCCCCTTCCCTTATAAGGACAGCATACAGTTTAACAGCCTTGCAGCTAACAAAACAAACCAAACCTTCATCGGGGTAAAAATTGGCGATTTAAACTACGACTGGAACTCAACTATACTTAGCACTCCGCAGCCTACTAAACCTATTGTATTTTACTACAACAATATAAGTGTATCCAACCAAGCGGAAATACATATACCAATCCGGGTAAGGGATTTTTCAAATATCCTTGCCATGCAATACACATTGAATTTCAATAGCAACCTGCTGCAATTTAAAACCGTTGCCAGTAACCCGTTGAATATGGACTATGCCGCAAACCATAGCGACGAAGGTAACCTTGCATTTGCATGGGCTAATGAAAAAGGCATTGGGCAAACCCTGCCCGACAGCACCGTTATTTTGGATTTGGTATTTACTAAACTTTCAGAAATCAACAATCCAGAAGATATTGCCATTACTTCAACCATTACGCCCATAGAGGCTTATGATGCCAATTATGGCCTGCATGGCATTGTGAAAGCAGAAGGCAAAGTAACCAATAATGCGGAAGGCTTAACAGTCAAAGAAAGCTGGGAAATAACGCCCAACCCTAACAATGGCACCATAAAGATAAACATGAACCTGATAGATAGCAAGCATATCCAGTTTCAACTAACTAGTGCGAGCGGACAATTATTACTCATAAAAAAGATGGTAGCACCCAAAGGCAATAGCAATATTTCTATCAACCTGCGCCAGCAAACTAAGTTAGCCGCTGGCATGTATTGCATTAAAGCTGTAGGTATAGTTGATGGCAATGTAAAACAGGTGGTAATACAGTAGTAATATGACTTCTTTAATTTAGCGTTACATTTAGCCACAAAGGCACAAAAGCACGAATAAATACAAAGAAAAAGAAAGTTAAAAAATATTGATAACATGATTTTTCTTCTTTTCTTCCCTTAAAACTTTTTGCTTCTTTATGTCTTTTTGCCTTCGTGGCAGATTAACCAAACTTGCACCTTAGTAGTAACCTATTTTCTATTTCGTTTTTTCCTTTATCCACTTAGTAACATATTCTAGAACCACGGGCGAAAAGGTTTGCTCAATAGTGCCATATTCACCCACTAGGCCTGTGGTGCATTCTTGGAACAAATGGTTTAACCCGGGGAATATCTTTGTTGTTACTGTTTTGTTACCTCCTTTTGCAAGGGCTTTGTTGATGGCTGCTATGTTTTCTTTGGGTAGCACTTGCAGGTCTTTTTCACCATCAACTGCTAATACAGGGCATTTTACTTTTGCTAAAGCTAGAGCAGGGTCATATTGTATAAAATACCGCATCCATGGAGTAGTAATCTGGTCTACCAAGGTTTTTACATAGTCTTTCTTTTTTATTCCTGCAGGGGTATCTTTTGTTGCTTGAAGCAAATAGCTTTCCACGCCCGTTTTCATTCGCAGGGTGTCTGTTGCTTTTACCACAATATCAAATGCGCCAGCATTAATGGCTTGCTGCTCAGCTATTTGTTTTGGCGTTTCGCCCGATGCTTTAGCTATTGCCGCTTCTTGCAACAGCAACAACTTGTCGCCCCTTAGCCCTGGTCCCGCCAGTAAAACTATAAAGCCAATCCCTTTAGTACTGGCGGCTACCATCGGTGCTATTAACCCACCTTCGCTATGCCCCATCAACCCAATTTTTTGCTGGTTAATTTCTTTCCTTGTTTTTAAAAATGCAATAGCTGCTTCTACGTCAGTAGCAAAATCCTGCGAAGTTGCTTTTTTAAAATCCCCGGTCGATTTTGCTGTACCCCTGTCGTCATACCTTAAAACAGCTATGCCGTTCTTAGTTAAATAGTCGGCAATTATCAAAAATGGTTTATGCCCCATCAATTCCTCGTCCCTGTTTTGTGGGCCGCTGCCTGTTATTAAAACAACAACAGGGTAGTTGCCTTCTTTTGAAGGCAGGGTTAAAGTACCAGCCAAGGTAATGTTTGCGCTGGGATTGGGGAAAACAACATCTTCTGAATAGTAGGGGTATGGCTTGGCAGGTTCTTGTGGCCTTTTTACTATTTGCTTTTCTGCTTCTTTACGTGACAAATCCATTGGGAACTGTTGCCCTGCTTGTTTAAAAGTACCTGAGAAAAGGTTTTCTTTATATAAGCCTGTGTATTCGGCCCCTAAATTGGTTATTTCCAATTTTAGTGTGCCATTTTCAAATGTGGTTTTGGATACCGGTATGCCTTTTGCCCCTTGGTCTGGGCTGTCCATGGTGGAGCTAAAGCCATTGTCGGTTTTATTGATATGGACAATAAGCCTTAGTTGTGCGCCTGGCACTTTTAAAACACCGTTCCATTGCCCTGTAATGTCTTGCCCCATTGCCGTAAAAGCGGTTGCTAATACAAATAGTATGATAGCTGTTTTTTTCATGATTAAGATTTAACAAACAAATTCAAACATAGCAGTTGTTTAAAGTTGTATTTTGAGGTTAAAAATATTTCAAAGTGCGGTTCTTTTATCATTTTGTATGTCGTGCCTACGGTACTTAAACCCGGATTTTGCAGTTGAAATCTATTGCAAGACTCAACTACTTCAAACACAAGCATTTGCTTGATTTTTTGGCCTTGCCATAGTACACTATGTTTTCGACCAAAAATTCGGCTCAAATACTTGTATTTATTGCATTTGAGCCTTTCATAACGAAGTCAACTGCATAATCCGGGTTAAAGAAAACTGAGCGATTAATGCAACCCATATATCGTGCCTAACGGTACTTTTCATGCAATTCTTTTGCAAAAAAACAAAAGCCTAAACAACTTCCTATTCTATTCAGTATCCTCTTTTGCAATAGTTGCCGTGAACAAGGCTTTTAACTCATGTGCATCGTCTGCTTTCATTTTCCCAGCCAGTACCAGCCGCAACTGCCGCCGCCGCAATGCGCCTTCAAAAAGGCGGTGCTCCTCTGGTGTTTCAGGGATAAGCTTGGGCACAGCTTCGGGACGGTGATTTTCTGCATCCAATGCCACAAAGGTAAAATAGGCTTCGTTGCTAGGGTACTTGTATTGGTGCAGCGTGTCTTCGCCCCATGCACGCACATGTATTTCCATGGAAGTAGAAAACGCACGGGACACTTTGGCTTCTATATGCACAATATTGCCAAGCCTAATGGGGGTTTTAAAACTTAAGTTATCTACCGACGCGGTCATGCAAAGCTTGTTGCAATGCTTCATGGCGGCCATTGCCGAGGCAATATCCATCCAATACATCAGCCGCCCCCCCATTAGGTTGCCAAAATGATTGGTATCGTTTGGCAGCACCATTTCGTTCATAATAATAAAACTCTCGCTTGCTTTCTTCGCTTCCATACAAAGTATTTGCACTAATGTAAGGGTTTATGATTCACGCAGCAAAGAATTATCGCCACAAAGACACGAAGGCCCTAAGCAGCGCAAAGAAAAAAAGTTTACATTCTTTTTCTTTTCGGGGCTGTTTATATTTTTATTTAGCGTTTAAAGGTAGGCTGTGCAGAACCCAGGGAGACTTTTTTGTACAGTTTTCAAATATTCCACGTGGGTTTGAACTCAGTTATTTTTTGTTTTTCGGTGGTTTATTTTTTTTGCTATTTCCATTTTTGCCTGTAACTCATTGATATTCAGTTGTTTATGTTTTTTAAGCCTCATTTTTTATTATAATTTAAGTGAATTTTATGATAGTTTATTGATAATGGAATGATAGTTTTATGTTAGGAAAATGATAGTTTATTGATAAGAAACTAATAAGATTTTGATGGTGGATTATCATTTTCCTAAGCCAACTACCATCCGATGCAGGAGGCAAGGCCAAGGTGCCCCCTGATGCAAAATTGGTAAGGATAGGTATATAGGCCAAAATAAAAATCCTATATGGGGGAAATATGCCCCCATGAGCATCCCAAATTTCCCCCATATAGGATGCTTGCTGGGAAGCAAAAAAAATCAGTCGCTACTACATCCGGTTAGATTTCTCCTATCGTCGAAAGGACGGGAATGGGGTATCTGAAATGCAATGACTCGAACCAAAATACAGCTAAAAACTGAACGAAAAGGCTTCCTGATTCTGAACAGCCTACCTCCGAGGTTTTTGAAACCTCGGAGGTTTTAGATACATAAAGGTTATTCCACCACAAACTTTTGGTTTGCTATTTTGCCATCGGCAGTAGCTATTTGTACCACATACACACCACGCGGCAGGTTAAAATCTAGCCTGTTTTGTGTAGCAAGTATGTTCAGCCCCGCTTTTGCAGCTACAACTTTGCCCATATTGTCCATTATATTTATTTGGTTAATGTTTTTGCCATCAACCAATATAAAATTCTTAGCAGGGTTGGGGTAAATACTGATGCTTGGTGCCAGTGGCTGCGTGTTGATGCTTTTTGTTTCGCTGTAGCTTATGGTACCGTCTTTGCCCACTACTTGCAGGCGGTAGTAAAGGGTGCTGTTTTGTGCCAAGGCATCGGCTGCATGGGCATCCGTAAACGTATAAAAGCCTCCACCTGTGGCTGTTGTTTTGCCAATGGTGGCAAAGTTTCTACCATCAGTGCTGCGTTGTATGTTGAAATAAGCGGTGTTGATTTCCCTTGTAGTTACCCAATTGTTTGCAATGCCACTAGCCAAATGTTGCAACTGGTACGAAACAATGCTTACTGGCAGTATAACTCCTTTGATAAGCGTGGCTGCATTGTTGGTTAGTACTGGGCTATTATAATCAAAGTATATAGAAGCATTGTTGTAAATATCAGTGCCGGCGGTAACTGTTAATTGCGGCTTTAAACGGAAATGTATAAAACCATTGCTTTGAACTTGGTTGGAACCACTGTCTGGCAGGTTGATGCCAAGGAACTGGAAGTAAATAACATTATTAACCAATGTTATCATGGGGTTATGGCTACATGCTATCATTTGCAAATAGCCGGGGTTCAGCATGGTGCTCAGCGTATCTGAAATCACAACATTGCTTGCCTCAGCTGTGCCCACGTTTTGGAAATGGATGATATAGTCTATCCATTCGCCATTTTTCACTTGCGTGATGGTAAGCTGCGGCGTGGCCTGTTTAAAATTGGGGTCGTAGCTGCCACGTATCAGCGTATTGATGCTTGCCGTGGCCTTGGCTTTCGTGCTTGTTACAGTGGCGGTTGCTTTCAGGCTGTCGCCAGCCAATGCAGTTTTCTTTACGGTGAAACTCAGGTAAGGGAAATGGTAGTTGCCGCGAAAAAAATAGTTGTCAAAATAATTTGCGCTCAAGGTGTCCTGCCATGCAAGGGTATTGCCAACATGGCTGGTCAGTGGCACAGATGCAGCGTCGAATACCAGCCTGCTGGAATCGTAAGTAAAACTAACCGTGGCATTAGCATTTGTAGTGCCAATATTCCTAGTGCCAATGCTATACAAAAGCTTTTTGCCCGGCACAGGTGTCTCTAAAGGGTAAATATGGATATCTAGGCTATCTTTTACAATCGTTGGCTGCAAGGCAATGTCTGGCAATGTTAATATGGTATTGTAGTCGTTCAAGCCAAAACTACTGCTGTCTGGCACGGCTTTGTAAAAAGCAGAGGGCTGCACACGAAGGCGGAAACGGCCTGTATCGCTTGCCGTGATGGAAAATTGGCCTTCGTAATTGGAAAAAGCAGATTCCCCTGTATTTAAGTTGGCACGAATAAATGGTATATAATATTCATCCTTGTCTTTTATGCCATTGCTGTTATTGTCGCCAAATACCTTGCCCATTACGGTTGGGTAGGCACTACAATGGTAGGGGTTGTTTGTGGGGTTGCAGAGGGACGGGATAAGTGCATTTGTGATGACAACCAAATTGCTTAGATAGTTAGGCAAGCATTTTACCCCTGTGCCAGTTAAAGACAAGAACCTTAAAGAATTAGGTAATTTAGGCAAACAGGTTAAGTTACTGTTGCCAGAACAATAAAGAAATTGTAACCCATGCAGGGAATCTAAATTTGGGAGAGATGAAATTTGATTATTCTCAAAAGTAAAGTATGACATTTCTTTAGGCAAACTTTGGGGTAAAACTGTTATTTTATTGTTGTCAACAGAAAGAGCATATAGTAAGCTTGGCAACGCAGGGAGAACGGATATATTATTATTGTTACAGGTTAAAAAATGGAGGGAGTCTGGTAGTATAGGCAATGATGTTAAATGATTATACTCACACTGAAGAAAAGTAAGCTTTTTAGGTAAATAAGGCAAATACGTTAATTGATTATAATTGCAAGATAATGTATCCAACTTTGTAGGTAAATTAGGTAAAGAGGTTAATTTATTTTGCTCGCAATTGAGAAAGGTTAATGAGTCTGGAAGTTGCGGCAAAGTAGTCAGCTTATTAGCAAAAACATCTAAATGGTTTAAATGTTTGAAATACTGTACTCCTGTTAAATCTTTTATTATTCTATTTGTATCAATACCATAAAAATAACTTAAACTTGTTTCAGCAAGAATGTTAGTGCAAGTAGTGTCCATTTGTCCTGTCTTATTTAAGCAGGCAGGGTATAATGCTCTTAAGTATACTTTAAAATTACTATCGGGTATATCTACATAATTTGAATAATCGTTCGTTACACCGCAGGTGTTAGTACAAATAGGCAAACCAGCAGGTATTATGGTTGCACCACTTAGCATTTCATTGGGCAAACATTGTACGCCTGTGCCAGAAATGTCTAAATATAACAAACTATCAGGCAGTTTGGAAATACAACTAAAAAGATTGTAAGAGCAATCCAATGTCTTTACGGAATTCGGAATATTGGGCAGAGCTTTAAAAAAATTATTGCTAAAATTTAAATCTGATAAAGAATTGGGCAACAAAGGCAAAGTTGTTAATTTGTTATACCCACACTCTAAACGGGTTAATGAACTGGGTAATACTGGAATATTCGTTAGTTGATTTTTCCCACAACTAAAAGTAGTTAATGTATTGGGTAATGTTGGAATATTAAATAAATTATTACTGCTGCAAACCAATGATGTTAGCGTGCTAGGCAAAACAGGCAAACTTGTCAATTCGTTATTATCGCAATCTAAATCAGTTAATACACTTGGCAGTATAGGCAAGATGGTTAATTTATTATGACCACACCATAACGTATTTAGTTTAGGTAGTATTGGCAAACTTGTCAACTGATTATAATGACATTCTAAAGTTTTTAGTGTGGAAGGTAATATAGGCAACGTTTTTAATTGATTAAATTCACAATTTATATACAGTAAATTTTTAAAATATTGAATTCCATTCAAATCACTGATTGAATCATTATATGCAGATAATAAAGTGGCATTAATTATCGCACTACACGTTGTATCCATCTGCTTCTTCCCATTAAAACAGGCAGGGTACTGCTTAATTAAAACCTTCTGGAAATTACTATCAGGTATATCCACATACTGTGCTTTTACAAATGTTGCAAGCAACAAACAACTACATAACAAGGTTAGTGATTTTTTCATGGTAGAACTTAAAGGTATTAGTAAAAGCTTTTTTGGGAAAATGGTTTCGCAATATATACTACTACATTTAGGTGGCAAAAGGTTGGGTATTTAGAAAATTTATTTTTTAAAAAAATGAATACGCAGTTTTTTTAGTAAAAAAACTATAAAAAAAGAATTAGCTATTTCAAGGGATTGAAATCCATTGCTACAATATCGGCCGTGCCTATGGCACTTAAACAGGAAAATGCTTTTAAAAAATCGATTAGCTATAAATACACGTTCGGGTAATTATCAAAAAAAGTGTGTAGTTTTTATTGTGTACATTTAAAACTACACAACAATAACTACACAGATTATTTTAGGAAAGAAATAAATTGCTTTGGGTGCATAACGGCACTTTGCAGGCAATTGCTTTTGTAAAAAACAAAAACTAAAACAACTTTTTCACTTAATCCTTAGGCTACTTCGAGCCTTTGCGTCTTTGTGGCGAAAAAACATTACAATTATTTTACTGTCCGCAGCTCGTCCCAGCGGGTGGTGTAGCGGGGGCTATGGAAGTTTTGCTGCATTTTCCAGTTGCGGGCAGTGCCAGCAGCGGCAAATTTCAGCACGTCGTCCCGCATGGAAAAATTGATATTGTCCACCATGCTCATCAGCATCCTGTTTTGGTTTTTATTGGGCGAAGCAAATAAGTTGCCTTGTATCGCATTGTCTGGCACAATGCCACTTAGTATCACGCCTGCTTTTTTGTACAGCCTCCCTTCCTCAAAAAGGGCATCTACCAGTTTCACGGCAGGCTTTATCAGTTCATTGGTTAGAGAGGTAGCCATGGGCAATGTTATATGGCTGCCCACGCTTGGCCCATGCCTGAAATGTGCTGTGTTGCTTTGCTCCTTCGGCACTACAAACACACTGATGGTGCTGGCCGCACTGTGCTGGCGGCGCAGTTTTTCCGCTGCCCTAGAGGTATAGGTGGCAATGGCTTCTTTAATGCTGTTAATATCTTTTACAGGGCTGCCAAACATACGGGTGGTGGCAATCATTTTTTTCTCAACAAGCTGTTTTTCTAGGTTATTGCTTTTCTCGCCTTTTAGCTCGCGCAGCAAACGCTCGCCTACTACCCCGCCTAGGTTTTTCCTGCCCCATTGTATATCGCGCTTGCTTAGGTCGTAGGCCGTATTAATGCCTATTTTTTTTAGCTTCTCGGCATACTGGTATCCCACGCCCCACACATCGTCTATCATTGTTTTTTGCAAGGCCTGCTCGGTTTTCCGTGGGCTGTCTAGCACCAGCACGCAATTGGTAACGGCCTTGTTTTTCTTGGCCAGCCGATTGGCCACCTTGCTTAGCACTTTGGTAGGGGCCACGCCTACAGATACCTGTATGCCCGTCCACATTTCTACCGTGTGCCTAATGTTGGCAGCTACCTCGTGCAGTTGCTCACGGGGTATTTTTTGCAGGTCGATAAAGCATTCATCTACCGAATACACTTCCACATTTTCTTCGCCCATCAGCACCCGCAGGGTTTCCATTACCCGCCAGCTCATGTTGCCATATAAATTGTAGTTGCTAGAAAAAGTAGCCACGCCATGTTGTTCTATCAATGGTTTTGCCAGAAAATAGGGCCCAGCCATGCCTACGCCAATGGCTTTTGCCTCGTCGCTGCGGGCAATAATGCAGCCATCGTTGTTGCTAAGCACAACAACGGGCTTGTTTTTCAACTCCGGCCGGAACACCCTCTCGCAGGAGCAATAAAAACTGTTACAATCTACGATGGCTATCATGGGCGTGTTTTTTTGAATTTGTTGCTGTGTTACTATCCTCCAATAACAAAGGTATCTGCATCTTTTAAAAAGGGCAGTTGCACCCTTGTATTATGGAGTATTTCCTTGTTTAAGATAATAGTAAATACGTCATCTTCGTTGGTTTTTGTATATAGCACCTCCCCTAGCGGGCTTACAACCATGCTGTCGCCACAGTGGTATATGCCATTTCCATCATTGCCAACCCGGTTTACGCCTATTACAAAGCACTGGTTTTCTATAGCCCTTGCTGCGAGCAAAGTTTTCCAAGCATGTGCCCTTTTTTCAGGCCAGTTGGCTACATACAAAAGTATGTCGTATTCTGCCTCGCTACCCTCTTCCGCAGTTATTTTTTGCTGCCTTGCCCATACCGGGAAACGCAAGTCGTAGCAAACCTGCAGATTTATTTTCCATCCTTTGGCCTGTGCTATCAAGCGTTTGCTGCCTGGCGTATATACTTTGTCCTCACCAGCGTATGCAAATAGATGCCTTTTGTCATAATACCCATATTGCCCGTTTGGCAGCATCCAAACCAGCCTGTTGAAATATTTCCCCTTATCTTCAATAGCAAGGCTGCCTGTAATGATTGTATTTTTTTGGGCTGCCATCCGTTTCATCCATTGCACGGCTGTTCCCTCCATTGTTTCCGCTACCATCCCCGGTGCCATGCTAAACCCTGTGCTGAACATTTCGGGTAAAACTATTACTTCTGTTTTTTCTGCAATAGTATTTATTTTACCTTCCAGCATAGAAAGGTTGGCAGCAATATCTTCCCAAATGATATTGGTTTGTATTAATGTGAATGTGAGTGACATAGTGTAAAAATAAGAATTGGTTTAGATATAAATAATATCAATAATCCATGCACCTGCCCTGCTAAAAATTACCGTTGGCATACATATTGCAATTAAATTTTTTAGTATCAAACATTTTGCTGTAACATTGCACTGGAAACAAATTGCACGCCGTTTAGCCATCTTGCTTTACCCGCAGTTTCTCTCCTTCCAACTTTTCACAAAAACAGATTGATTTTCAAATTACTTAATACTTAAGACTGTATTTCATAGCGCCAAGTACCCACTGGCATATTATTAACACTTACCTATGTACGACATTTCGCAATTGAACGACATGCTACTGCCAGAACTATTGGATGTAGCAGAACAACTGAAACTCACTAACGTAAAAAGATTGAACAAGCAGGCACTGATATACAAAATATTGGACAGCCAAGCTGTTACCGCAAGCGAAGCCAAGGAAGAAAAGCCAAGGAAAGCCCGTGCACGAAAAGTGATTACCGTGAAGACATCTACCAGCAATGGCGTGGAGGAAGCCGAGGTAATGGAACCAAGCACGCCAACCCCTGTGCAGCAGCCTGCGCCTGCGCCACCAGTAGAAGCAACCCCGCCTCCAGCCCCTGTGGTGCAATTGGAAATACCAATAGAGCCAGCAAAGGAAGAAACGCCCGCAGCCGAAAGCAGCGAAGCGTGGCAGCCTATTACCAAAAGGAAGCGCAAGCCATTGGTAAGGCGGGAGATATTGCCAGAGGAACGCATCCAGCCAGAAATAAAAGAAGAAGTAAAGGAAGTGCCTAAGAAAGAGGCAAAGAAAGAGGAAGAAGAGTTAGACTACGACCCCGCAGAACTAGGCTTGATTACCGATATTGACCCTAAGCAAATGAGCTTGGCAGAGCAAATGCTTATGGCCACGGAACACCTTAGCAACCAAATAGAGATACCTAAGCTGTTTATGCCTGCTGTTATAGACGAAAACGAAGGCGTGGATGAGGAAGACGATGATGATGAGCGAGCGGCCGAAAGCGAAAACACGGTTCCTATAGAAAATTACTTTGCTGCTATAGAACCACTAGAAAAGCAACAAAAAAGCTATAAGAAAGAGCCTGCATTCAATATAGAATTTGAAGGCATTATTAATGCGGAAGGTGTTTTGGAAATGATGACCGATGGTTATGGTTTCCTCCGTTCATCCGATTACAACTACCTAAGCTCGCCAGATGATGTGTATGTATCGCCAAGCCAGATAAAATTGTTTGGCCTGAAAACAGGCGACACGGTTGCAGGCACAGTGCGCCCTCCAAAAGAAGGCGAGAAATATTTTGCGCTTTTGAAGGTTGACGGCATCAACGGCAAACGCCCCGACGAAGTGCGTGACCGTGTTCCTTTTGATTATCTTACACCACTATTCCCTTACGAGAAGCTGAACCTGTTTACTACCCACAACAATTTCAGCACCCGTATCATAGACTTGTTTACCCCCATAGGCAAAGGCCAGCGTGGCTTGATAGTAGCCCAGCCAAAAGTGGGTAAAACCATGTTGCTGAAAGAAGTAGCCAACGCCATAGCAGCCAACCACCCAGAATGCTACCTGATGGTGGTATTGATTGATGAAAGGCCGGAGGAGGTTACAGACATGGAACGCAGCGTGAAGGCAGAAGTAATAGCCAGCACGTTTGATGAGCCTGCTGAAAAGCATGTGAAGGTATCGGCCATGGCTTTGCAAAAAGCCAAAAGGCTGGTAGAGTGCGGCCACGACGTGGTGATATTGCTAGATAGCATTACCCGTTTGGCAAGGGCATACAACACCGTGGCACCTGCCAGTGGCAAGGTACTAAGCGGTGGCGTAGAAGCAAACGCCATGCAAAAACCCAAGCAATTTTTTGGTGCTGCCCGTAAAATAGAAAACGGCGGCTCCCTTACCATATTGGCCACTGCCCTGATAGAAACAGGCAGCAAAATGGACGAAGTGATTTTTGAAGAATTTAAGGGTACGGGCAACATGGAACTGGTGCTTGACAGGCGATTGGCCAACCGCCGTATTTACCCTGCGATTGACCTAGTAGGCTCTAGTACAAGACGTGATGACTTGTTGCTGGACAAGGAAGTGCTGCCACGCATGAACATCCTTCGATTGTTCCTAAACGACATGAACACAGAAGAAGCGATGAACGAATTGCTGAGGCGTATGCGTGGTACAAGGAGCAACGAAGAGTTTTTGGCCAGCATGAATAGATAATAAAATAAGTTAGGTTTTATAGCCACAAAGACACGAAGGCTCGAAGAAACACAAAGGTTTAAAGGAAGGAAGCAGCATGTTCTCTTTACTTTTTATCTCAGTGACACTTTGAGCATTCCTGTTTTTGTGGCTTTTTTTCAGGCATATAACCATACTCACCACTGACTACTCACTTTACATATTGCTGCACAGGTAGCCTATTGGTAATGCTACGGGCAAGGGTCATTTCATCGGCATATTCTAATTCGCCGCCAAAAGATATGCCCCTGGCAATGGTGGTGATTGTGCAGTTTACATTTCCCAATTTCCGTTGGATATAATAAATGGTGGTGTCGCCCTGTATATTGGGGTTCAGGGCAAACAGCAATTCGGTGGTTTCTTCGTTTTTTATCCTGGCAATCAAGGTTTCAATATTCAACTGGTCTGGGCCCACGCCATCTAATGGGGAAATAATTCCCCCTAATACATGGTAAGTACCGTTGTATTGCTGCGTGCTTTCTATGGCAATTACATCCCTTATGTTTTCTACCACGCAAATCATTTGCTGGTTGCGGCCTACAGCATTGCTGCAAATATGGCAAACAGCAGCGTCGCTTATATTGAAGCACCGCTTGCAAAACTGGATGTCGCGCCGCATCTTGGCTATAGTGTCGCCAAAATGCTGCACTTCACCCATATCTTGTTTCAACAAGTGCAGCACTAGCCGCAAAGCGGTTTTTTTGCCTATACCGGGCAGCCTAGCAAATTCTGCCACTGCATTTTCTAATAATTGGGAAGGTAACTGCATCTATTTCCTGAAAAGTGCAAAGGTGAGGGATAAAAATGAGATATGCGTAAATGAGGAAACTTATACATTGCTACTGATTTTTTTTCGCCACAAAGGCTTGAAGGCTCAAAGTAATACGAAGGAAGGAAGAAAAGAGAATATGTTTTAGGTTATCCCATACCCTTAGACTTCTTTTTCTTAGTGCCGCTTCGAGGCTTCGTGCCTTTGTGGCAAAATACTATCCTACAGCTTTTTCCAAGCAATCCCAAGCCGTATCTGCCGTTTTTTCCCAGTTAAAAACTGCTACTTCCTGTAGCCCTTTTGCAATAAGGGCACTCCGTTGCTGCTCGTCTTTATACAACAATTTCATTTGATTGGCCAATGCTTCTATATCATTAGCCGGGGCATAAAGGCAGGCTTCGCCTCCTGCTTCTTTTAAATTAGCATTAGCGGCGGCAATTACCGGCACGCCGCATTGTATGGCAGAAAGCAAGGGAACGGCATCTGCCTCATAAAAGGCGGGGCATATAAAAGCATAGGCAGCGGCTGTTACCGTAGCCAATTGCTGTATTGTAATATCTTTTAGCAACACTACATCCTCCTTGTATTTGTAGCTGTTTAGTTTTGCCAGCACGTCATTTTTTGGGGAAAAG
Organism: Parasediminibacterium schistidii; assembly: GCF_046546515.1. NCBI lineage: Bacteria > Pseudomonadati > Bacteroidota > Chitinophagia > Chitinophagales > Chitinophagaceae > Parasediminibacterium > Parasediminibacterium schistidii. The sequence goes on from NZ_JBKHKJ010000013.1 coordinate 69,113, forward strand.
GAAAAAGCACCCGCTACCAGCAATTTCATGTTGCTTTTGTGCCACTTTTTAAACAGAGAAAATGCTTTTAGCATACCTTCTATGTTTTTTACGGGCTGGTTGCCCCCGGCAAATAAAAAATATTCCCTCCCATCCGCATAGCTGTCTTTTGTTTGCTGCCTTTGTATGCTGTCAATTGGTTGGAATATGGGGTTAGCCGCTGCACTCACAAAAGAAATTTTATGTGCCACTTTGGGAAATTGGGCTATCAAATCTTGCTTTGCACTAGCGGAGAGTACAATTACCTGATTTGCCTTTTTTATGGCTTGCTTTGTATGGTATTTGGCACGCCAAGCCTGCATGGTAGTTAAAAAACGAGGCTGGTTTATCCACAACAAGTTTTCTATTACTATAACTTGTGGGATTCTGGTTACAGCACTGAATAAACCATAAGGCTGCAAAACCACATCGGCCTTTAGTTTTTTTAATATACGAGGCAACTGTACATTGTTCCAGATTTTTAATGCAGCCAATGAGGTGATTGCTGAACGAACCAAAACAGGTGTACTGTTTGCGCTGCTATTAAAACATTGCTTATCTGTGTTGCGTACTATGAGAAAAAAATGGTGTTCGGGGTATTTGGTCATTAGCACATTAACCACCTGCTGCAAAAACAACTGGTTCTTGCTTGCCGTTTCATCACCAAGGCAAATTGTATTTACGGCTATTTGCATAGGTGGCAAAAATAAGCTGGTTTTTTATTTGCCGTGGTAATATTGGACAGCAATAGAAAATAACGGCTCTCTGGAACTAAATTATTATCACCATATTGCTATAAATACAAAATTTATTGAGCAACATCTTTTTTTATTAACATATACGCTTATTTTTGAAGCATTGGTAGCAAATTACGCTTATTAAAAAAAAATTAAATAAAAATGACAAATTTTGAATTAATACCAGCAAGCCTTAGCAAGAAGCTATTGGGCTTAACCATTAACGAAGCTTTGCAACAAGGCATTATCACAAGTGTGGGCGACGAGCAGGGCAATTTTATTTTTGCTGACGGCGAACACCCAGACGTATTTTATGCGCTGATAAACAACTACATAGTACGTTGCAGCGAAAGCGTTACCAGTAGCGGCCTAGAAATAGCTTCTATTGCAGGAGGGCTGGTGTTCTACAAGTTTTTGCAAAATGGGGAGGAATCCTGCAAAATTGGTATGCCGCATACTGTAAAGCTAGGTTATGTGGTTTCGCAATTGCCTAGGTAAAAAGTTTATACCACTGATTAAATGATTTTAATGATGGAGGTCCTTGATTTTAAAGCGTTTTATTAAAATCATTTTCGCAAACCATTTTCAGATGACTATATATATTGCTACAAAGACACAAAGGCTCGAAGTAGTGCTAAGAAAAAAAGTTACTACCCACCACATAGTAAAAGCGAAATGCTTTATTAATCTGTGGTGAGTAGTAACATATTTATTTACCCAGCATCTAACGTTATTATTTCTATTGAGCAATTGATTTGCATTTTTTGCCCCCTTTCGGCAATAAAGCCAAGCGTGTTTTTCAATGAGCTGGTTACTGCTTTTAGTTCTTCAACCCGTTTTATAGAATTGGAAACATCTTTGCCAAACCTTTCCTGATTGCTGAACAACTCCATTTGGTGATGGTTAATTTTATATTTTATAAGGCCAGACAATATTTTATCTGCTTCTAATGGGGTGAAAACACCATCTATTAACTTGAAACTATGCTTTGTACTCATCATTAACTGATTAAGGTTATTTCACTTTGTATATTGATAGTTGCCCCTGACTGACCTACAAATTTCCTGATTTCAGACAAGTCGTTCTGCAGCCGCTTAATTTTACCCTCGGCAAACTTGATGTCCTCCTCATTGGAGGTATTGCTTATTTTGCTTTCGTGGTATTTTACTTTTACTTGGATCATCTGGGCTATAATGTCAATTGCGTCTTTTGCGTTGAACTGCCCTTGTATAAGTTGTATATTCATAATGTATTTTTTGCTTGTTTTTCACCACATAGGCAGATAGAACACATAGATTTAAGCGAGTAAAGGATAGAAAACATAGAATATTTCCATTCTTTTTAAGCACTTCTTGTTTGGTAAGCGATTTTCAAAGGATAACAACTCCTATGTTCCCTCTCTTTTCTTCGCTTAAAACTATGTGCCTATGTGGTGAGTGGTGAGAAATGATTTTTTATTGTCCTTGTGCCAATGAAAACGCCTGTTTGCCGTCAAAAGCATAAAGGTTTTCGGTTTTAATGGTGTCGATATTGTGGTTTACTGCATTTGTTAATAGACCGATGATGTCTTTTTTGCCAATAGCAGCTCCTTCCGCAGGTTTGAAACGGCACCTCCAATGGTCTGTGCAAAACGTTTCTTTGAAACCATCTGGATACACTTTGATACCCCTGTTGGTTATCATGGAAAGTTTCACGGCATCTGTGTCTAGCTGGTGTATGATTGTTGCCAGCTCGTCGGGGTTGGTGCCAGCCCAGTGTACAAACACATCCACGCCTACTAATTCTTTTTTGGCAGCAGGTCTTCTTTTATAGGTTGGTAGGTTGAGCGCTGCATTATTGTCGTAAGACACTTCTTTTAGCAAACTGGGCTTTTTCCCTAGGTTGGCTATCACCGCTTGTGCAAACTCCTTGGTGCCTACTTTTTGCTTGCTTGTGCCTTCCTTATATATATCGTAGGTATGTATGCCATCCTCAATGGTTTTTAGCCATGCATTCTGCACTTTTTCGGCTATTGCTGTTTGTCCAATATGGTTCAGCATCATTACAGCACCTTGCAACAAGCCAGATGGGTTGGCCGAGTTTTGCCCTGCCCTCCTTGGCGCAGAGCCATGTATGGCTTCGAACATGGCACATTCCTCGCCTATATTTGCCGAGCCAGCTAAGCCAACTGAGCCAGTAATTTGCGCAGCCACATCCGACAATACATCGCCATATAAATTGGGCATCACTATCACGTCAAAAGCCTCGGGTGTATCGGCCAATTTTGCTGCGCCTATGTCTATTATCCAATGCTCATTTTCTATTTCGGGGTATTCTACTGCTATCTCGTCAAATACTTTATGGAACAATCCATCGGTTTGTTTCATGATATTGTCCTTGGTAAAGCAGGTTACTTTCTTCCTGCCATATTGCTTGGCATATTCAAAAGCATAGCGTACAATTTTCTCGCAACCAGGGCGGCTGATTAATTTTAGGCACTGCACCACTTCATCAGTTTGCTGATGCTCTATGCCAGCATACAAATCTTCTTCGTTTTCCCTAACGATCACCACGTCCATTATTGGGTGCTTTGTTTTCACGAACGGGTGCAGGCTGGTGCAGGGGCGGACATTGGAATAAAGTCCTAAAAACTTACGGGTAGTAACATTAAGGCTTTTGTAGCCGCCGCCTTGCGGGGTAGTGATGGGGGCTTTTAAAAAAACCTTGTTCCTGCGGATTACATCCCACGATTCTTTTGCAATGCCAGAAGTGTTGCCGGCCAAATACACTTTTTCGCCCACTTCAATTTCTTCTACTTCTATCTCGGCACCTGCTGCCAAGATAATCTCAAGGGTTGCGTCCATTATTTCTGGCCCTATGCCATCCCCTTTTGCAACTGTAATCTTTCTCATATTTTTTGTCTTTGTTTTATTTTGACAATGCAAATATGGATAGCACAATTGATATATTTTTATTTATAGTTTCAATGATTATTATAAATAAAATTTATGATTATTTTTTTACCACTAAGGTGCAAAGGCTTTAAGTAGCACAAATTTTAATGGAAATAGAAAAATATGTTAGCAATATCTTTTAACCTTCTTTCTTAGTTCCGCTTGGTGCCTTCCTGTCTTTGTGGCAAAAAAACATTATTTCAATATCCCCGCTGCCCATTCCATGGCATACTTAGCTTTGTAACATTTCAGGGCTAAGTCTATTTGCTTTTGTAATATTTCTATCACTTTGGTTTCTCGGCTGTTTACCAAGAAAAGAGAGCTTTCACCTTGTTCAAATTTTAATTCTTCGGTGTGCAGCAAGGCTTGGTAGTTAACATACATATTGCTGGAGATTTGCAATTGCTTCGCCAACGCATAAAATTCATTATAGTAACTGCGTATTTTATTTTCTGTCTGCTGCCGCTTGTTCAGTAATTCGAGGTTGGTTTCTTTAATTTTCAATTGTGCTTTTTTATAATCGCCTCGGGCTTCCCTCAAATATAAGGAGAAGCGTATATCTATCCCCCATTTATAATTGTTTTCTAAATAATTGGTACCAAAGTTTTTGGGTGCGTAATAATCTTTGCTCAGCAAATTGGCCTTGGCCGTAAAATATGGCAAAAGGCTTTGTGCTTTTAACCTTCGCTCCACTTCCAAGCCCTTTAGCTTGTAGTCATACATTTGTAAGGCTGGGTTTTGGGTGGCAGATTGCGCCAACAAATCTTCCACGTTTTTAAAGTTGCTGGTGTTTGCAAATGACAGCCTATCTGACACATAGTTGTCAGGCAACTGGAAGGCAGTATAGTTTTCAAGCCATAAGTAGTTGGCTAGTTCCATCTTTGCATTGTTCAGTTTCAAGAGTGCATCTTCCTGTAATAGTTGATAGTTTTGAATTTGCGTATAGGCCTCAATGGTATCTGCCATAGCACGGTCGCCGTTGGCAAATGCAATGCGCACAAGCCGCATCCTTTTGCTGGCTATTGCCACAAACTTTGAATAAGCCATATACTGCTGTTGGCTTGCCGCCCACTGCCAGTAAGCAAGGCTGGCATCGAACAACAAGTTGTTGAACATCAGCAGCCGCTCCTGCTCGCTTTGGCTGCGGAGTATTTTGGCCTGTTGCAACACAGCCCGCCGCTTGTCTATCATCAAGCCCTTTGCCAGTGGTATCTCCAAGCCAATATAACTTGATTTGCCTTTTGTAATTTCCGATGAAAGGTTGCTGCCCCCATTGTTTTCTATCCCGGTTTTTAAGTTGCCCACGGGCAGTGGGGCAATCAATTCTGGATTGGTGTAGTAATAATAATTTTTGCCGTCAAGCGTTTTGCGGCTGGCGTCTAAATCCAAGGCGGGGTCAAAAGCCCCTTTGGCAGCCATTAGTTCTGCTAGGGCTTTGTCTACTTGTATGTCGGCTTGCTTGGCAAGGGGGTGGTATTTTTTTACTTGCTGCAAAAAATCGTCTATTGTAAATATTGTTGGGGCATTGCTTTGGGCATAGCACCCTGCAACCAGAAATAAAACCCCGAAAAGGGATATAAATTTTTTATCCATGATTTATTTGAATCTAAATAACAACGTTGTAATAAGGGTTGCCAACCTTTTGAAGGTTGGCAACCCTATACTAGACCAGACCATTTATCCTTCTTTTTCTTGGTGCTACTTCGTGTTTTTGTGCCTTCGTGGCAAAAAACTAATAGTCCTTTTTCTTGTCCCCTCCACTTTTAGATGGCTTGTAATAATCTGGCGGGAAGCCATTGATATTGCGCCATAGTTCGTAGTAAACAGACACATTCTTCAGTAAGGATATACCGGTGGCACCACCTCCCATTTTCAATTGGGTAGGCCACTTTTTTTCTTCCGGGTCTTCTGCTACCAGCACCCTGAACTTGCCGTTGCTGCTTACCGACGTTTCCACAGCCGATACCTTGCCGCCAAACGTGCCAAAGCTGTTTTTGGGCCACCCGCTAAACACGATAGCAGGGAAGCCGTCAAACACAAAACGCACTTTTTGCCCAATATTGATTAGTGGCAGGTCCATGGGTTCCACAAACATTTCCACTGCATACTCTATTTCCTGTGGCACTATTTCCACTATCATCTCGCCCTCTTTTACCATTTCGCCTAGGCCCGCTACTTTGGCTTTTATCACCTGCCCGCTTTGCGGTGCCCTTATATAGTATAGCTTGTTCCTTGCATCGTAGCTGGCGTATGTGTTTTGGAGTTTTGAAACATCCGCCTCTGTAGAAGCTGCGGCAGAAATAGAGGAGAATTTATCGCCCTCGGCCTTGGATATTTTATCGGTGTATTCCTGCACCGTGCTATTTTTTTCAATCCTCAAAATGGTCAGTTCCTGCTTGTTCTGTGCCAATTTGTTTTCGATGCTTGTTTTTTTGGCACTGCCATTCTGGTAATTGGCGCGCCGCTTTTCAAACTCTACTAGTGAGATGGCTCCACTGTCCAGCATTATTTTTGCCGCATCTATCTGCCGCTTGTAAATACTTAGCTCGTTGGTTACTGCTATCAAGTCGGCACTGTCGCTGGCTACTTTTAGCTGTTGCTGTTGCAGCTTGTTGTCCAGCGATTGCATTTTTAATACCTGCATTTGGAGTAGTGCTGCCGTTTGTGTTTGGGCTGTGCCCGCCTTGCTTTTGTAGCCTTCTATGCTTTGCTGTTTGGCATCTATCTGCTGTTGTGTCCTTCTTAGAAGCTGTGGATCGAAATAATCTACTTTTACTTCGCCCAACTGCAAAATGGTGTCACCTTCTTTTACAAAGTCACCTTCTTTTATGTACCATTTCAATACCCTGCCTGCAATAATGGTGTTTATTTCCTGCGGCCTTTGTTCTTGCCTAATGGTGGTAATAGCCCCTTTTGCACGGATATTCTGTGTCCAAGGCAAAAACATTACCAGCACAAGGATTATCAAGATGCCCCAAAGCCATTTTTTTATTTGGTTTTGTTTTTCAATTTTGTACACTTTCTTAAAAGAACCCAAGGCACTTTGTTCTGCCTGGTGTTCTATATCTGCTATTATAAAATTTTTCATTTTTTATTTTGTAAAAGGCTGAAATTGTATTTAAAGTTTTATAGTAGCACCACACTGCTTAGAAAAAAAAGTATTGCCGGATGCAATGAGTACAGTAGTGCTTTTAAGTTTTTTCAAGCAATCCATCAATACTGTACCTGTAGCTTCGTCTAGGTATTCCAAGGGTTCTTCCAGCAGCAACAGGCGGTGGTTGCCTAGCAAGGCGCGGATCAATAATATTTTTTGCCTTGTTTGCTTAGATAAGCGTTTGCCTACTGGGTCAATTGGCATATACAAACCCTGCTTGCTCGTTTGCACAAATTCGGTTAAATCAAATTTTTCGACCATTTCAGTTACTTCATTCAAACTAATATCCTCATTGCCCATGGTGATGTTTTCCAATAAAGTGCCATGAAAAATGTCTTGGTTGTTCAATAATACCCCCGTCCTCTCCCGAAGGCTTTGCAAATTGTAATTCTCAATTGACTGCCCATTGATTAAAATAGCCCCTTCGTAATTTTTGTAAGTGCCCGTCAGCAGCCTCAATATGGTTGATTTGCCTGCACCAGATGCACCTGTTATATGCACAAGCTGCCCAGCTTCGATAATGCAATTAAAATTGTGCAGTATAGTATCTGAATGCGGGTAGCTAAAGCTGGCATTTTTAAATTGTATGGTTATACCCTCTTTAATATCTTCCAACACAAGGCTGCCGCCCGTTTCTTTTTCTGCCTCGGTTATTTTGGCCAATTTTTCTATAGATACCATTGCATCATAAACTTTGTCTAGGCTTACAATTAATTTTTCAACAGAGCCTATTATGGTGATAATCACAATATCTGCTGCAATAAATTGGCCTACATTTATTTGCTGGTCTACCAGCAGTATAGAGCCTACAATAAGCATGGCTGCCGTGATGATGATTTTGAAACTAATCAAGCTCCAAAATTGTATCAGCAATATTTTAAAATAGCTGGTGCGCGCCTCTAGGTGGTTGCTGATAAGGCCATCGGTTTTGGCAATATGCAATTCGCTTTTCGAATACTTGAATGAATTTACTACCCTGGCTGTCTCTTGCAGCCATGCCGCCACTTGGTATTTATAATCGCTAGATTGTAGTGCCAATTGCAAGCCCTGTGGCGAAGTAAAGTATAAAATAAGTATTAATATAAACAACAACATGATGCCAAACCCAATGAAAACAGGATGGTAAAACGCGAGTAAGAGCAAGCCCAATAAAATTTGTATGATGGCGGCTGGCAAGTCTAGCAGCAACTTGTCTAGCCCTTTTTGCAGCGAAATGGTATCGAAAAAGCGGTTCACCAACTCGGGCAGGTAGTAATTATCTAGTTTTTCAGTATTTAGTTTAGGCAACCTGTCGCTAAACTCCAAGCCATACCGAAGGAATATTTTTTGCTTAAGTTTTTCAATAATCTCTAGCTGCCTTACTTGCAGCAAGCCATTTAAAAACGTTCCAAAAACCACTAGCATTATCAGCACAATGATGGAAGTGGAAATAGAACCCGCCATTACAAAACTGAGTATGGTTTGTATGCCTAAAGGAAGCGACAACTGCACCACGCCAGCCATGATTGCAAAAGCATAAATGGATGAAATGTCTTTCTTGTCGAGCCTGATAATTTGGTAAAACTTTTTTAGGGAACTACTGATGGATACATGGTTGCTTGAAGCCATATTTAAAAAACATGTTTGATGTGAAATAGGTGCTTATTTTTTCCAATAACAATTTTAAAGCCGATTTTAATTATTATTTAAGCTATTTTTAATTATTGCAAAAATGAATAATGTCATTTATATAATACCATTCATCTTTGTAAAGAAAATCATAAAAATTATTTATGAACTATACTTTTAACCAATTACGGATTTTTTTAAAAATCACGCAAACGCAAAGCGTTACCAAGGCCGCAGAAGAATTGCACCTTACGCAGCCAGCAGTGTCTATCCAACTGAAAAATTTTCAAGACCAATTTGAAATACCACTTACTGAAATGATTGGCAGGAAAATTTTCATCACCGATTTTGGGAGAGAGATAGCCGTGGCTGCCGAGAATATTTTGAGTCATGTACATGCTATTAATTACAAGACCTTGGCACACAAAGGCCAGTTGGCAGGCCGCTTAAAAATATCGGTGGTATCTACAGGCAAATATGTGATGCCATACTTTTTATCAGATTTTTTGAACCAGCACGAGGGGATAGAATTGATGATGGATGTGACCAACAAACTGAAAGTGCTGGAGAGCTTGGAAAAAAACGAAGTGGACTTTTCCCTTGTATCTGTATTACCTGAAAACTTGCAGATAGAAAAAATGGAGTTGATGCAAAACAAACTGTATGTGATAAGCAATACAAAACAGCAATTTGAAAACAAACTGCATGACAAAAGCATTTTTGAAACGCTACCCTTAATTTACCGTGAACAGGGTTCTGGTACCAGGCAAACGATGGAGAAATTCATCCTTCAAAACAGTTTGCCTGTGAGGAAAAAAATGGAGCTTACATCCAACGAAGCGGTAAAACAAGCCGTTATTGCAGGCTTGGGCTGCTCTATCATGCCCTTGATAGGCATAAAAAACGAATTGCAAAATGGGGAATTGCAAATAATACCAGTAAGCGGGTTTCCGATAAAATCGGTTTGGAATTTAATTTGGCTGAAAGGGAAAAACCACTCGCCACTTGCCCTTGCTTATTTGCATTATTTAAACACGGAAAAGGAGAACATCGTCCACAAGCGGTTCGATTGGTTTGAAAAATATTAGTGTTTCACTACTCGCCACTTATAAAATATTGCCATTAAGGCATTAAGAAAAAGAAAGTAAAAATATAACCAATCATATCAACAAGCATCCTATATGGGGGAAAATTTGGATGCCCATGGGGGCATATTTCACCCATATAGGATTTTTATTTTGGCCCATATATATATCCATGCCAACTTTACATTAAAACAGGAATTAGCCACACTAGAATTAGCTCCTGCTCAAGTTGGTAGATGACTGGGGAAAATGATAACCCACTATCAAAATCTTATCAGTTTATTATCAATAAATTATCATTCTGCTATAGTAAAACTATCATTCTACTATCAATAAACTATCACAAAATTCACTTAAATTATCATAAAAAATGAAGCTTAAAAAACATAATCAACTGAATATCAATGAGTTATAGGCAAAAAAGGAAATTAGCAAAAAAAATAAACCACTGAAAAACAAAAAATAGCCATTTCAAATCTTTACGTAGTTCTTCAATTTCCCTCTTTCCTTCTCCCTCTCTCTTGTTCTTGCCGAGTCTCCCTTTGGAGGAAGGTTGGGGTGAGGTCGGGCTAGAGTGAGGTTGAAGGGTTTGTGGGGCTATTACCATCAATTATATATGTTGCTGATAAATAAAACAGGACAATAAAAAGCGAAGATTAGGAATGCACCCCCATTCAATTTTAGCACGTTACATATATTTGGTAAAATACACTACTCGTATAGGCTAAATATTTATTCTAAAATCTATTACCTTTAAACTTAACATCCAAGTGATTTTCGTTTAATTGGTTTCATCCAAGATTTACCGCTATATGATAAAATTAAAAAAAGGTAGGGAAGAAATAATATACCTTTTAACAAAGGCAATAGAAAAATACAAGGCTGAAACTGGGCATGAGATAATACAAAACACCAATAGAAAAAATTATGAAGGGCTAGCACAGGTACTTAGCGAGATTAGCAACCAATTGCCCCATACAGAAGCAACACTTGGCCACGACCATTATGCCCCTGATAAAAACCAAGCCGATTCAAAATACCCATTCAGGAAATATGATATTACAGGCGGGCAAATTAAAGACGCTATTTCTGGCATTGTATCTAACCCGAGGCCTTTTTTGGTAGATGCCTGCTATATCTATTTGTTTACTGTTGGCCGAAAAGGCTTTGCCTTAAACCCACTTGATGCAAACCTTACAATAAGCCCTGACGAGGAAGCAGCTAAATACCCAACCCCAACGATAGATACAGATGGTGCATTGCAAAATAGCCCCAATATTATTGAAACTAGAAAGGAACAACATCAAAAAAACAAACCCTTTCTTTTTGCTATCTTCATACTTCTAGCAACAATTGTTTTAATGGGCTGGCAATTGTATAGCAACCACCAAAAATGGCAAACTACAAAGCGTGATTTGAACATATTGCAGTACCAGCCTACTAAAATTGAAATTGACAGCCTAGAAGGGATATGGCTAAACTATATAGGATCCCCACAGGCAAGGTTGTCTAATGCCAACCGATACCATTTGGTAGTGCCAAATATTGTAGAGATAAAATTTAAAGACGGCTATTTTATACTCAACCGCTATGGGGCTAATTTCAATCATGTGGGGTATGCCCAGTTTGAGGCCAAAAACCTAGTATCGTTTTATTCAAGGGTGAAAAATGCGTTGGACAGCATGGAGTCGCCACGGCATACAATGCTTACATTAACCACGAGCAAGCAATATTTAACAGCCATTTCTACTTCATGGAATTTTGACGTGGGCGAAAAAAACAAGATGATTGGCATAAGAGAGGTTTTTATAAAGCTAGGCAAAGGCGGCAGCATAGAAGAAGTAATGAATGAAGTGGAAAACTCTAGTTGCCAATGCAAGATTATCCGGTGGCACAAGGAAAATAAACAAATAAAAACATTTTACCTTAAAAACGAGCTGCTAGACACAATCCCTTTTAAAGAAATAAGGCCGTTGATCAATGAAAAAAGTATCTTGTTTAAAGACCCCGAAGACAGTGTAATGCTTTTGCACCAATGACCACTGTTGGGTTTTAGCAATCAAGTGGCAAAAAAACTACCTTTAGTTGTGAAGATTTTTTAAAGTAATGCCGTATTTTTGCAAGAAGTCTTTTGAAGATTTTACCAAAGAAAATCTTCAAAATAATCCGTATTTTCACAATAAGTATATGCGATACACGAAAGAATCATTGATGCTGCTTCCGTTGGAAGAAAAAATTGCATTGATAACCGATTTATGGGATAGCATTGGTAATCAAGACTTAAACCAATCCATATCTGAAAAGCAAAAAGAATGGATAAGGCAACGTCTTGAACAAGACAAGAACAATTTACTAGGTGCAGTTACTTGGGCAGAATTAAAGAAAAAATATACTAGCTAATTAATTTTGAATTAGTTTTCTAAAATCAAGGCTTACATAAATTATTATCCTGTTTTTTGCTTTCTATAAACCGTAGAAGTTTTTTTGTACCCTTCTACTTTTCTCCCCCCTTCTCCTTCAAATACTTCGCATAATTAATCCCGTACCGCAGCTCGGAATAGGAATAAGCATTGCCCAAGTGTTCCAATAAAGCACTTGCATTGTCGGTATTTAGGGTGTCTATGGCTTTTACAATAGCATTTACCTTTTCTGCTTCCATCAGTTTAAAAATATCTACCTCGTTTGTTTTTACCATTTGCGCTAAATGACCTTCTACCGTGCCCATGGCAAGGTTGCGCTGCTGTGCAATGGCTGCCGGGTCTATACCTTCTTTAAACATCCTTAGCGTTATGGAAACAGTGCTTTCCTTGCCCTCTTTATTTGGTTCTACTTCTTTTTTGGCATTTGTTTTCTCGTGTATCAAGGACGACAATCCTTTTTCTGCACAATAAGCCTGTATCAGCTCCAAGAACTGTTGCCCGTATTTCTCAACCTTGGCATCGCCAAAGCCTGTTATCTTTTTCAGTTCCTCGGGCGCGTGGGGCAGGTAACGTGCCATCTCGTCAATAGTAGCACTACTGGCCACTATATAAATGGGCAGATTGCCCCCTGTGGCACAAAGTTTATCCCGCAGCTCCCGCAATTGCTTGTGCAAAACAGGGTGCGGGCTGTTCGCCCGCTTATAAACCGTGGAACCAGCGTAGGCATTCACATTTAAGGTTGGTACTTGCAGGGCAGCTTTTTGCTCCTGATAACTATTGATATTGAACCCGTTGAAAGCCGTGGCAATCAACTGGTTTTTAGTATATAATAATGCATACAATGCTTTTAGGTTGTCGTAGTATTCCTTTGCATAATTGCGGCTGTCTGTAACCGCTGGCGATTCTGTTATGGCTTGCAACAACTCATTCAAATGGGTTGTAAAATAGACGGCTGCTTTTATTACCCGTTCGTTTATGGTAGTCGTATTATTTTCTTGGAACATTTGCGCCAATTGTGCCTGAAAGGTTACGCCTACCCTTTGCAGGTTTTTTATCTTGGCAAACTGGTCGTTTAGCCAAGGCAGGGTTTCGCTGTTAAAAGAACCTTTGTGTTCATTCAGCAATTGCAACAAACTGTCCATGGGGTCGGTGGCTTTCTCCATGCCGAACAACTGTACCATTGTTTTTTCTTGGAACATCTGCTTGCTAAATAGCAGGTTGCTTTGCAGGGCATTGGCGTTGGTTTTGCTGCGGTCAAATTCCAGTATCCGTTCATCTGTAAACAGGCTGTTATTGGTAATATGGCTTTGGAGCACCAGCCCCTCTAGAGATGTGCAACGGCTTAGTGCGACATACACCTGCCCGGGTGCAAAGGCACTTCCCGCATCTATAATGGCTTTTTCAAAAGTAAGCCCTTGGCTTTTGTGTATGGTTATGGCCCATGCCAGCCTCAAGGGGTATTGGGTAAACGAACCAATAGTTTCCTCCTCTATCTGCTGCGTGGTTTGGTTCAGGGTATAGCGGATGTTTTCCCATTTTTCCTTTACCACGGCTATGGGTTCTGCATCGTCCTTGCATTGCACATAAATGGCATCATTGTCCATCTTGGTAATTACCCCAATCTTCCCATTAAAATATCGCCTTACTTTTTCCTTGTCATTTTTAATGAACATTACCTGTGCGCCCACTTTCAGTTGCAGGTTGTCCTCGGCGGGGTAGGCTTTGTCGTTAAACTCGCCTTCTATGCTTGCTTTGTAAGCCACTGGCTTTGCCACTAGGTTTTCCAGCCCCGTTTGGTTGATGGTTTGTGCCTTATTGTTGTGTGTGGTAAGGGTAATATAGCCCTCGTTTTCACGGGTGGAAAAGGAGGGGTTGTAGCGGCTTTTCAAAATATCCATTGCTTCCTCGTCCATCTGGTGGTTGCGCACTTTGTTCAGCACGCTGATAAATTGAGGGTCGCTTTGGCGGTAAATTTTTTCTAATTCTATGTAGATAGGTGGCTGCAATTCGGCCACTTTGCTGCTAAAAAAATAAGGGCTACTGTAAAACTGGCTCAGCATTTCCCATTCGTCGTTGGGTATCACGGGAGGCAACTGGTGCATGTCGCCAATCAGCAGAACTTGTGCGCCCCCAAATGGCTCGTGGTAGCGGCTGCGGAAATGGCGCATCACGGTGTCTATGGCATCCAGCGTGTCGCAACGCACCATGCTTATCTCGTCTATAATCAACAATTCTACTTGCCTGATTATTTCCCGCTTGTCCCGGTTCAGTTTAATGCGGCCTAGCAAATGGTGCTTGTCCATCATTTTGTCGTTCTGTTGCTGCACGTCCCGCAGGTCAAAAGCCCCCCGCACTGGGCCGGGGATAAAAGGGCTAAAAGGCAATTGGAAAAAAGAGTGTATGGTAGTGCCCCCGGCATTGATTGCGGCAACGCCCGTAGGTGCCACGATAGCACATTGTTTGCCGCTATGCTCACGGATATAGCGAAGGAAAGTGGTTTTGCCGGTGCCCGCCTTGCCCGTGAGGAAGATGTTTTCGTTGGTAAACTGCACATAGTCTGCCGCCAACTGGAATAGGGTATTGTGTTCGGTTGCCATAGGAAGTAAAAATAAAGAATTATTGGAATTTTGAGGAATGTATTGCACTAAGGGTGCATGAAAGTTTTTTGCTTTTTAGTGAAAACACCGTAGTACCTCCCTGCCCGCCACTTATCCCAAAAGCCGGAACAAACACCCCACAGGCAAGAAGATGGGATGCAAAACGAGGACACTTATACAATTTATACACTATTACTTTCTCTTAGGTTTTTATTAAAATAGTTTCAGTTTTGCCAATTTTGGGTCTTTTTCCCTATTTGCGATTTTTTGAAAAATCGCCCCATCGCATTTAAGTAATTGATTATCAACAATAACGGAAAAATTTTATGCTTATTTTGTGCTTATTTAGTGCATATTTTTTGCTTACTTTTTGCTTAATTTATGCGTATTTTTTGAGTACTTTATGCATACTTTATTACTCTAAAAGCAAGGTTAATTTTTTAGGCTAAAACTATCTTAATATTAATAAAAAAAGAACTTTGATGCAAGTGCTAGTTGATAGCTTGTAAAATACATTTAACTTGAGTTTTTAGCAAGTGCATTTCTAGCACAAAGATAAGGTTTTTAAAGATTGGGGAATATCGCCACAAAGCAAAAAAAATTTATGCATCCGCCACTAATACCGAATTTTCACGAATGAATTTTATCAAGCGGTAATAATTAGATGGGTTGAAAATTGATGCCATCTTAAAGCAATTGAATTAATTTTATTTTTTATCCTGAAATTATTAAAATACTAATAAATGAAATAAGTTGAAGCTGCAATATAAAAAAATATTGCACCAAAATATCCCTTCCTTGCATTAGTAGTTGTAAATTTGATACTGCATTTGCCAGTGCAGCCCATTATTTACCACAAACGATTGTACCATGGAAAACAGCAAACGCTTATTTGATTGCGTGGATTATCAATTAGCCAACTTCCCCAAGCAAGCCATGCTTGCCGCAAAGGAAAAGGGGCAATGGAAAACATATAGCACACAAGCCGTTCAAGAAATAGCAAACACCCTTAGTGCAGGGCTGCTGGGGCTAGGCGTAAGCGGCAACAATATGACGGCCGAAGGGGCAGACAAAATTGGCATCATTAGCAACAACCGCCCGGAATGGATTATTACAGACCTAGCCGTGCAGCAAATAGGGGCAATACTTATACCCATATACCCTACCACAAGTGCCACGGAAATTGAGTTTATATTAAACGATGCCGAGGTAAAATATATGTTTGTAAGCGATGCAGACATGCTGCAGAAAATAAAAACCGCAAGCCCAAAAATACCCTCCCTTCAAGGCATTATTACATTTAATGAAATAGAAGGGGCAAAACACTGGTCAGCTATATTGGCACTTGCTACCGATGGCAGTATTGTGCAAGTGGAGCAAATTAAAAAAAGCATACCCACATTGCACACAGCTACCATTATCTATACTTCCGGCACCACGGGCACGCCCAAAGGAGTAATGCTAAGCCATGCCAATATTTACGCCAACGTGATGCTGAGCAAAGCAAGCTTTCCTTTTGAAGATGCCCCACAATCGAAGGTACTCAGCTTTTTGCCACTGAACCATATTTTCGAGCGGATGGTTACTTATATATACCTGTATAGCGGAATTAGTATTTACTATGCTGAAAGCCTGGAAACCATTGGCGACAACCTAAAAGAACTGAAACCAGATGGCTTTACAACCGTGCCACGCCTGCTGGAAAAAGTATTTGAGAAAATAATGCTGAAAGGCAATGAGTTGAAAGGCATAAAGCGAAACTTGTTTTTCTGGGCGGTAAGCCTTGGTGGCAAATACGACAACAGGGTTGATGGCGGCTTTTGGTATAATATGCAGTTAGCCATTGCCAACAAACTTATTTTCAATAAGTGGCGGGCGGCTTTGGGCGGCAACATTAGCTTTATAGTAACCGGAGGGGCAGCCTGCCAGTCGAAGTTGCTGGGCATTTTCAACGCTGCGAAAATACCTGTTTATGAGGGGTATGGCCCAACTGAGAACAGCCCAGTAATATGCGTGAACCGCAAAACAAAAGGCGGGCAAAAATTTGGCACCGTGGGCCCACCTATAGATGGCATACAAGTAAAACTGGCCGATGATGGCGAAATATTAGTAGCAGGCCCTTGCGTGATGCAAGGCTATTACAAAAGGCCAGATCTAACCGCTGAGACCATTAAAGACGGGTGGCTATATACGGGCGACATAGGGACTTGGGAGGAAGGCAACCTGCTAAAAATAACCGACCGTAAAAAGGAGTTGTTTAAAACAAGCGGAGGCAAATATGTAGCACCACAGCCATTGGAAAACAAAATGAAAGAAAGCCCTTTTATAGAACAAGTAATGATAATAGGTGCAGAAAAAAAGTTTGTGGCATCTTTAATTGTGCCATCTTTCCCTACAATAAAAGAATGGATGAAAGACAAAGGAATTGCGATTGGCACAAATGAAGAAATTATAAAAAACAAACTTGTAATAGCACATTTTCAAGGCATCATAGAAAAATACAACAACTTTTTTAACCACGTGGAGCAAGTAAAAAAGTTTGAATTGCTACCCAAAGAATGGAGCGTTGAAACTGGGGAAATGACCCCTAAGCTAAGCCTGAAACGGAAAGTGGTGATGGAAAAATATAGGGATGTGGTTGAGGGGATATATAAGGTTTAGGTGGAGGCTTAACCACAAAGCACACAAAATTTTTTCGTAATGGAGCACAAAGCAAGCAATCTTCTAGGCTAAACTTTCCACATGCCCCAACCACCTAAAGGGGGCAAAAAAAGGAGACTATTGTACAGTTCAAGTAGGCTAATTAAAATGGGAAAAGCCGCATTTGGAAAGGGGGAAATTATACTAATGTAAAAAGCAACTTCAACCTTTGCTGAACGTCATGACCTTCAGTGATATTTATTTATTGAAGCCCTCTCTTATGACTTATGACTAAAGCACTACTCCCATCATTTCCCCAACAGCCATCAAGTCATCTACTACCGATTGCGCGATAGGTATCCCCTCTTTCATGCGGATGGCTTCTATTTCCCGTTCAGGGTCGCCTGGAATTAGAACCTTTTCATGCCCTGGGGCGGGTTTAGCCTGCCGGAAGCGTCCAATCCAATTGTCCATGTGCTGTTTAAAATCTTCTGCCGGGCGGAAAGCATCTATGCGCATAGCCCCAAAAAAATGCCCTAGCCCTTCGCCGGGCATGTTAGCTGGCATGGCAATATAGGCAGGGAACGGTGGTGCCCAAGGACCATAGCTTGCCCCGCTTAGCACAGCAGAAAATATATCTACTATGCTGCCCAAGGCATAGCCTTTGTGGCTGCCATGCTCCCTATCGCTGCCTAGGGGCAGCAAAGCACCTTGCTTTTTTAGTGCGTTGGCGTCTGTGGTTGGGTTGCCGTCTTTGTCTTGCACCCAGCCTAGGGGGGTGTCGGCATTTTTGCGTTGCAATATTTCCAGTTTGCCGTTTGCGGCAGTGGTGGTAGCAAAATCGGCTACAAATGGAGGCTGCTTGCCAGCGGGTATAGCCACGGCAATAGGGTTGGTGCCCAGCATTTTTTCTATGCTGAAGGTGGGGGCAACCAATGCGCTTGCATTGGTCATGGCAATGCCTATCATGTCGTGTTCCAACGCCATCATTGCATGGCAGCCTGCAATGCCAAAGTGGTTGCTGTTTTTCACGCTTACCCAGCCCGTGCCTACTTGCTTGGCTTTGTCTATAGCCACTTCCATGGCAAAGGGGGCAACCACCAAGCCTAGCCCTGCATCGCCATCCACAACGGCCGTGGAAGGCGTTTCATGTACTATTTTAATGTTTGGCGTGGTATTGATGCGCTTAGCTTCCCAAAGGCGCAGGTAGCCGCTTAGCCTGGCCACGCCATGGCTATCGATGCCCCTTGCATCGGCAGACAAAAGCGTTTTGGTGGCTGTTGCTGCATCGGTAGCATTGCAGCCCATTTTTATAAAAACAGTGTAGGTAAATGTATATAATTGGTGGTATGGAAACAATCGTTCTTGCATGAGGCAAAATTAACAGGCTTTTGCATGAACCGTTGTTTTAAGTACAAAAAAATCTGGTTACTACCCACCGCCTTTATTACTACAAAGGCACGAAGGCTTGAAGAAGCACTAAAAAGAAAAAGGTTATTTCTTTTTCTTCTTGCTTCAAGACTTTGTGCTTCGTTGTGTCTTTGTGCCTTCGTGGCTAATTGCTTAAAATTACACCTACATAGTAATCTATTTTTTAATCGGCAATGGCTTTATAAAATCCATCTCTTTCAACCAAGCTTCGCACAATGCTTTCCAAATATCTGTTGAGCCGGGGTTGTTGTTCAGCCCAATGGCATGGCCACCTTGTGGAAAAACATGGAAACTGGTGGATATGTTTTTCTCTAGCAATGCCTTATACAAGAGCAGGCTATTAATGGGTGGAACTGTTTTGTCATTAAACGCATCGGCAATGAAACAAGGAGGTGTAGCGGGGGTTACTTGCAGCTCCATTGAATATTTATCGATTATTTGCTGTGAAGGGTTATTGCCTAAAAGATTGTCCTTGCTTCCTTTGTGTGCATAGGCACCCATGCTGATTACCGGGGATACAAGAACCATAAAGTTTGGGCGAAAAGAAACCGTGTCCAACTCGTCTTTTATAGCCGATACATCGTTAGTAATATTACCCATCATTGCCGCCAAATGCCCACCTGCAGAAGAACCCTGCACGCCAATCCTATTCACATTTATGCCCCATTTAGCAGCACTTGCCCTTACAATACGCATGGCCCTTTGGGCATCTTGAATGGGACCAAGTTCCCTTTGCTGCAAGTCAGGCGAAGTGGGCAGGCGATAATTGACCACAAAAGCACTGATACCCATGGTATTGAACCATTTGGCCAATTGGAAACCGCCCAAATTATAGGTTAAGTGATGATAACCGCCACCAGGGAATATGAGCACTGCTGCACCACAATTATCGTCTTTTGATGGCAGGAATACATACATACCGGGGTTTGCTACCTGTATAGCACGGTCATTCACAATGCTATCGTGTATTATTAAACCCTTGGTATTGGGCATTTTCCCACTAGGCCAAAGGGGTATGTATTCTTGTGCATATAAGGATGTAAAAAGCAGGCAATTAATCAAATGGGCAGAAAAGAAATGCTTCATGACGAGTAGTTTAAACGGATGGTTATTACTCACCACATAGGCACATAGCCACATAGTAAGAACCAAAAAGAATATAATATCCTATTATGACTAAAGAGCAACATAGATTATTCATAATGGCTGTTTTTTTGTAAGGTATATCTCATTTAAAACCTATGTTGGACTACTTATAACTATTTGCACTTTTTACCTTACAAATCTATGTGCCTATGTGTCTATGTGGTAAATAGTAAAAGCCGGATTAGAAAGGTTTCCAATCATTAAAAATATTCTGGATGGTGTATTCCTTTGCCTCATCTTCCGTTAATTGTTTGCACCAAGATACACGTTTGTCTGTTGCAGCACCTTCGCCCGTATTTTTATACTCGGCATAATAGGCGGTACCCTCATTTTCTATTTTGTTCCAATTGTGCCAGCCTTCTGGACGGATATGTTTGCCTAATTCACAATTCATGAATACAACCCTTGCATAAGGCCTCCATGGCCTACCCAAATATACTTTCTGTGCTTCCTCATTGGCTATCAGTTTACAATTCATAAACACATACCCAAATTTTTGGTGTTGTGTTGTAGAGGCTGCCGTAACATAAGAATTGGTCAGGGACTTAATGGTGCAATTTTTAAATACGACTGTGGCATTGCCAAAGATAAAATCGGTCGTGCCTTCGATAAAACAATTCGTGTAGTACTGCCTACTGTTGTCATTTGCTGTAAGCAATGTGTCTTGGTTTCCAGTCAAATTACAATCATTTATTACAAAACGGTCGCCATCTACATGCAACGCTACCCCTTGCCCTACCCTACCTGCTCCATTTTTAATGGTTAAGTGTTCAATGGTTATGTCATTGCCACTAATGTGCATGGTATAGGAGTTGAAAGTGGAGAATTTCTTTTTTTCGTTCACGGTGTCTGCATTCATAAATTTTCCGGAATAGTCGTCATTGGTAATAATTACCCCCTCCCTGCTTTCACCTTCAATGGAAATATTGGTAACCGTGGCTGGGATAATAATTTTTTCATGGTAAACACCATTCTTGATATTAATGGTAATATGTTCCGGCGAATAGGCCCTTAGGGCATCTATCGCTTCTTGGATGGTTTTGAAATTGCCTTTGCCATCTTGGGAGACCGTTATTTGCTTAGTAGTATTATCCTTTTTTTGTGCCATTCCTATATTGCTAATAAACAAAAAGGGCAGCAAGGCAACCATGTATTTTAGCATGTATCGGCAAAAATGTGTTGTAGGCATGTTTGTACTATTTTTTGCTCATTGTATAATAGGGTTGCCAACCTTTTGAAGGTTGGCAACCCCTCGACCCGAATTATTGTATTTCCAAGGAATTTTCCAAAGCACCATTGTTAAACTCGGCTTTTTTCTTTGCATTGGCAATATTGGTTTTTATTGTTTTAATATCTTTTGTCCTGTTTCCATTGATACTAAAAAGCTGTTCTGAATTGTTATTATAAACCAACCCATTAAACGATACCTTATTGCTATTCTCAATATAAACGACTGGGTTTGCTTTATCAGCATCCGATTGTATATTGTTGAGGTTTATGTTTTGTGCTTCTATAATCTCAATGCCTTTTTTTGTTTTTAGCACTAAGTTGTTCAGATTGATATTCTTGATGCTCATTTCCGGAAGCCCACGTATAAATACCCCTTTCTCTGCACCATTGCAAATGATATTGTCTATGTAAAAATTTTGGAATTGCGGCGTAGATTCTGTTACGGCTGGTGCTTCTACCACTTCGCCTGGCTTAGGGGGCTTTGTGAAATAGTACATATCGAAATAGATAGCTTCTTGTATGATGTCTTTCATGAAAATATCCTTGCAATATATATTCTCTACCATGCCGCCCCTGCCCCTTGCTGTTTTAAACCGTAAACCTTTATCTGTTCCCATAAAAGAACAGTCGTACACAAAAATATTCCTTGCTCCACCACTCATTTCGCTGCCTATTACAAACCCACCGTGGGCTTTATAAACAGTATTGTTCCTGATTACCACATTTTCTGTTGGGATACCCCTTTTACGTCCTTCTTCGTCTTTTCCGCTTTTGATGCAAATACCATCGTCCCCTACATCAAATATACTGCTTTCTACCAGCACGTTCTTGCAACTTTCGATATCAAGGCCATCGCCATTCTGGGCATAGTCGGGGTTTTTTGCATAAACATTCCTGATGGTAAGGTCCACGCACAACAAGGGATGCAAGCACCAAGCTGGCGAATTTTGGAATGTAAGACCTTCCAATAACACCTTTTTGCAGCTAGTAAATACCAACAAATTAGGGCGTAAGAAATCTTTTATGGCTTCAAAATCCTTCAATGTTTTACCTGCCCCCATCTCGCCTGTTAGTTTTTCGTCACTGGCCTTTTTTATATTTTCATTTGGGTACCAAGTTTTTCCGTTACTGCTTACTACCCCGCCCGACTCTATGCGTTTCTTCCATTCATTTTCTGTAAGCTTGTCTTTGTTTACCATGCGCCAGGCATCGCCATTGCCATCCACAATGCCTTTGCCAGTAATGGCAACATTTACTACATTATCTGCGGACAAAGGCGGTTGATTCCTTGCTTGTTTTTTTCCTTCCCAATTTCCTTCAATTAAAGGATATTGGTTAAAATCGGTTGTAAATTGCAAAATGGATGCACTATTCAGGTGAAGGTTCACGTTGCTTTTCAATACCACAGGCCCAGAAAGCCAATAACCTGCTGGTATCAGCACTACGCCGCCACCACTTTTGTTACAAGCAACAATGGCATCGTTGATACTTTTTGTGTTTAAAGTTATCCCATCGGCCTTGGCACCATAAGAAACGATGTTAAACGTATCTTTTTTGAAATATGGCTCTACTGCTTTGGGCAGTTTATCCCATGAGTATTGTGCGTTTACGCTAGCTGTTGATAGCGTAACCAGGGAGAGCCCTAATAAAATTCTTTTTACCATTATCATAAGTAGTTGTTTTTATTATCTATAAATAATAAGCAGCAAGTCTTAATTGAACTCGCTTTTTTCTGATTTAATTCTTACTGCGGCATTGTTTTATGCCGTTTTGACAGCGTTATCTAGAGCCAGTCTTTACTGTATCGCTCCATCATCGCTCCAAGGTCGCTCCAAGGTAGCTCCGTCATCGTTCCGTTATCGCTCCACCCTCACTTATGACAAACTGTCTCACGTTATTCCTTTAAAAACTTTATTGTTTGCACTTGCTTATCATCAGAAAACGCAAGTAGATATACCCCTTTGGATAAGTTACCAATATTGAAACTTGCTTGTACACTGCCTACTGTGATTGGAAAAGATGCCATAGGTTTACCTTGTATATTCAGTATATTTACTACTGCATTTTGTGTAGCAGTGGGGTATTTTATAATTAGGGCATCTATCACTGGGTTTGGATAAAATGAAAAGCTATTATCCACGTTATTTTCAACCCTTACAATGGCACTATAAGAATACGCACCATCTTTATCTATCATTTTTAGGCGGTAATAGGAAACACCTTCCCCTAGGTTTTTATCAGTGAATGCGTATTGGTTATCAATGCCATTTTTAGCAGTAACGTTATTAATGCTTGCAAAATTTACACCGTCAGACCCTTTTTCTATTTCAAAATCTTTTATGTTGACTTCATTGGTTGTTTTCCATTGAAGTAATGCAGTTGCATCTTTTGCAGTGGCAGAAAAATCTATTAAGGTCAATGGCAGGGGCGCATCTGAGGTAATGCCATTTATGGTTACATTCTGATGAGCCAAGCTTCTGTTTCCTGTAACCGTATTCCAGGCATATATTCTTACAGACAATGTTTGTGAAGGCTGCACTGTTATGGATGTGGGGATGGTTGCAATTTGCTCGCCTGCTAAAGAGGCCGTGTTGGAATTAAGTATTGAGGCTGGTATTGTGGTTGTAGCTGCGTAGGAATTGCCATTGTAGCTACATTTCCCTGCCGGAAAAGATGTTGCAAAGCTATCTAAGGAATAATACACGGACAGCCTTACAGAATTAGCTCCGCCACCCAATGCACTAAAACCAATAGACTTGGTTTTGAATATTTTTCCGGCAGCAGGGGTAACTTTATATTCAGTGTATGAATCAGCATTGTAGCCAACAGGCAGGTAGGATGTGGTAGCCAAGCGTTGCCATCCACCAATACGGCCGAAAACACTGCCATACTGCACACCTGCAACATACGAACCTGTTGTTTGATTGGCAGCAGTGATGCCGCCTGTTACAGTGGCTGTTTGGTCTTTTAGCAAAGGCCAGGTAGCAGTGGCAATATTTGTAGGGATTGGTGTAGGAGATGTAGTGATGCCATTGATGTAATTTTCTAAATTGGTATATCCATTGGCAGCAAATAAGCCCCTATCTGAGGCATCTTTTGGGTTGAGGCCATTGGCAGTTTCCCATGTGTCGGGCATACCATCATGGTCTGTGTCTACAGGTGCAGGGTCTGAATTTAAAGTTGGCCATGCGTTTACCGTTTGCGCGTAAGGGGTAGCATGTTGGTAGCCGCCTTGGCAATCAATCAACCGCCCTATCCTGTTCTGTACATCATTTACTATCCTTTGGTCAAGCGTATCCCTTCTGGGTATGGTTACCCCTGCATATTTCAATACTGTATCATACGCATCAGCAGCCGTATTTGTAAAGGAAGGGATATTGGTTGGGGTATAAGGTGTGTATGCTTTTGCTATTACCGTATCGGCAGCTTTACCCGTAATCATATAGGTTCCAGACCAATTATTGTTGGTGTAAGGGGCGGAACCTTCCATAAAGTTGCCGCTTACATAATAATGGGCATAGCCATTGGCAGCGTTGCTGTCTACATTTAAAATCCTGAACCTAGTACCTGTGCCTGTGGAAGGACCGTGGCGGTAGTAGTTATTTACCACATTGTAATGGCCACCTTCACCACCATAAATGGTGTATAAACCCCAATTGTATATTACATTATTCCTGAAATCTACATTTTCTGTATCCCCAATTGCATACGTACTATTGCCTGCAAAGCGTGGGTTACGGCTTTGGCAATGCGCAAATAAGTTATGGTGGAATGTGCCATGCAAAGAGCCCCATATCCCTCCATAACCATGGTGTTCAAAATCAGCATCGCCTGTTTCAAAATGGTAGGCATAGTTCATGCCCTCGGTTATAAAATTCCATTGCAAAGTCAGGCTATCACCCCTATAAACAGTCAAGGTCTCGTCATCCCCCCATCCTACGGTGCAATGGTCTATAATCACATTGCTAGTAATACCACCAAAAGCATCATCTCCCCCACTTCCATTTAGCGGTAAGCAAGTTGAGGTGGAATCGAAGGGAGCCACGGGTACGCCACAACCAGCTGGTGATGTTTTTAATTGGTTTTTATCGCCCATCCTAAACCGCATATACCTAACAATGATATTATTCCCACTAAGCACTACGGGATAATCTGCCATGCAAATACCATCGCCTGGTGCAGTTTGCCCTGCTATGGTGGTGTTTTTGGGTATGCCTAATTTGGAATTTAAGTGGATAGTGCCTGACACCCTGAAAACTATGGTGCGATAAGGATATTTAGCAATGGATTGGCTGCACGCATAACGCAAACTGCCAACGGCATTGTTATCAGTTAAATTCGTTACTTCAAATACAGTGGTTGGGTTTGCAACTGTGCCACGCCCCCCCGTTGCAAACCTGCCTGCCCCTTCCGCACCGGGGAAAGAGATTTGCTGGGCATTGCCTTGTGTTATTGCGATAGCAAGCAACAACAAAATGGTGAGGCATTTAATAAAAAACTTCGTGTATTGCATTGAGGGGGATTATTTATAAATGCTTTATTATTGATTTAAACTTCCCGAAAGTTTTAAACTTTCGGGAAGTTATCTAGCCACTTTATCTCACATAATTATTTAAGCTACAATCCTTCACCTTCTTCAACCCTTCAATTACGCAAGCTGCGTTTAACTGTGCACCTGTAAGGTTGGTATGGGTGCCATCTCCCGGGAAAAATGTTTTTACTTGGGCTTGCCCCATTTCTTTCCAGTGGCTGGCTATTATACGGTTTAGGTTAATGTAGTAAGCACCATTTTCTTTGGCCATTGCTTCTGCCCATTCGGGATATTCTGCTTCTTTTACTACCTCACCATTTTTCTCCCACCTATACCTTGGCACTAATGAGCAAACGATGGGTGTAGCCCCTTTTGCTTTGGCTTCAGTAATAAATTTCTTCATGTACCAGCCATAGGTATGCACTATTTCCTTCTGGTGTGTTTTGATACTAATGATTTCCCTTGTAGAATCTCCTGTACCTAGCAGTGTCCCTTTTTGTTTAGTGGTATCATCTACGCCTGCATGGTCGTTATGTCCAAACTGCATGATAACATAGTCTCCTGGTTGTAAGGTTTCCAGTATTTTGTCCCACCTGCCATCGTAAATAAAAGTCCTGGTACTGGTGCCTGCTTTTGCATGGTTTCGGATGGCTATTTTATTGGTATCAATATATGGGTACAATAAACTTCCCCATCCCCAAAGTTCATTTCTACCATTGCCATCACTATTTTGAACTGTAGAATCCCCAATTATATACAAGGTTGGTTTCTGTTGCCATTTGATAATGGTGAAAGAGGTTAGGGCAATAAATACTATTGCTAACTTATAACCTTTTATGTATTTGCTTAATTTCATTTTTCTTGAATTTTAATTTGTAGAGACGTTGCATGCAACGTCTCTACAAAAAATATCTGCCCGTCATTATTTTTTTACAAACTTTAGTGTTGATACAGCCCCATTATTGCTATACAATACCATGTTGTAATGGCCACTTGCCAATTTAGAAATATCTATTACAGATTGTGTTTCATTGCTATTGATAGTATATACTGCTGCTATTTTACCATCAGCAGACATTACTTTTAAACTTGCTTTTTCGGCTGAAAATGCACGGGTTACCGTAATTGAATTTACCACTGGGTTAGGGTAAATGCTGAAAACATTGGCCAGCTTTGCATTTATCAAGTTTATCTTGCTGTAGCTGTATTTGCCATCATTGTCTATCAACTTCAAACGATAGTAAGCAACACCTGCCAATGGAGCAACATCATCATAGCCATAGCTATTAGTACCCGCAACATTTTTTGCTTTGATGGTAGCCAATGCTGTATAATTTTTGCTATCGGCACTTCTTTCAACTACAAATGAATGGGTGTTTATTTCATTGCTGGTAGCCCAAGCCAATGATACCAAATTGCTTTTTTGGGCAGCCATGAAGGCAAGTAGTTTTAAAGGCAGCACACCTGCATTGCTCACTACAAAGTTGCCAAAAGAAGTAAAATTGGAATCGCTTGTAAGATATGGGTCTGCCAAAGTACCTGTACCCGTAGCGGTAGTAGATGCAGTACCTACCCAATTGCCACCATCGTACCTGCCTACAAACAAGGAAGCCGTTGGCGAGAAATTGGCAGCCTGGTCGGTAGTACCCCATCCAAAAGTTGCCAATAAATTAGCACCTGTACCATCTGGCGTAATAGACCATTGCTTCGATACAATTTTTGACGCATCGGCAACTGGATTGTCCAATGTGCTTTTTATACCTACGGTAAAATTATCGGCAGTACCACTATTGGTAAGTGTTACGGGGGTGTAACTTGTTGTAGATGTGCCTATTGGAAACAATGTGGCATTTGCTGCAACTGCACGCTTTATAGCACCCGTACCCACCAAAGTAATAAAGCATCCATAAGAGGCAGTGGTGGTTTTAAAAGTATTTACTGCCAATGTTGCATCCAACAAACCACCATTATTTACATTGATTTTTGCAGTACCAGTATTCGTTGTTATATTGGAAATAGTATTTAGGCCTCCTTTTCCCAGAATAACCTTGCCGTTAATATTTAAAGTAGTTACAGAAGCTGTTGACTTAGCATTGCTGGTCGGTACAAAATTCTGCACAGTTGTCTGGGAACTTAAATCCAATATACCGTTAACATTATAGGTAATATTGCCTTGTGGATTGGTATTTAAACTTGCATTTCCATGTATAGTGCCTAAAGGGTTGGTTAGTTTAACTGTTTTGCCAGCATTAATAGTAAAAGTAGTATTCTCGTTGGCATTGTTTGTTGCCGTATTATAATAGCCTGTAAAACATGAATTGTTTGAACCTAAGGAAATATCTTGGTCTACCACTACATTCAATTTGTTTGTATTATTAGGAGCTGGCCTAAGCCTGCTGATACCGGTAGTGCCAGATCCAGTAATAGTAAAATTGCTGCAAGAAGTCCATATCTCCAATATAATCCCATCGCCTGTACCGTTGGCAGACCCAAACACACCATCGTTTTTAAGTACGCTACTCACAGGTGCCACACCTGAACCCACCCTGAATGTCTGCACGCCTGTAACGCCACTACCAGCGGCCAGCCCTATTGAATTTAAAGTAGCCCCTTTCTCTATTGTTACATTCGTGGCACTGCTTAATCCGTTTAACGTAACGGTATGCCCAGACTTAATAGTAACATTGGTGTTGGCTGTTGTACCCAAAGCTACAGCGCTCCATATACCATTAGTGTACTTCTCCCATATAGAATTCCCCCCCACACCCGTCGTAGAAAAGGTAACCGACGGAGCAGTTGTATATCCAGCACCTGCATTGGTAATAGTAACGGCTGTTACTATGCCACCAGTTACAATGGCCGTTCCCGTTGCAGTAATACCACCAGCCGGGGCTGCGGCAAAAGTTACAGTTGGCACGCCAGTATATCCTGTGGGGCTTGATGTTACTGTAACATTTGATACTGCCCCACTTGTGAGGGTAGAAATTGCCGATGCATTGTTTGACCATCCCCCGGAGGCTGCGCTTCTGTAATCGCCATTTATTGGAATTGATATATCTACTTTAATCATCGTATCGCTTAAAGCTTTCTCCAACCCTGTCTTTGTTGCTTGCACCCTATAGAAATAAGCTGTGCCATAAGCAGGAAGTGAATCTGTAAATTGGTACGAAACAGTAGTGTCTGTAATAGTAGTAAATGAAGCAACTGTAGTTGCGGTAGTGCTAAAATTCAAGCTATCTGTACTCCTAAGCAATTGGATAGCAGCACCCTTAACAGGCCAGCACAAATTGAACCTAAACGTGGAACTGCTCGTACTCCTGTTAGTCCTTACATTGCTAAGCGAGAGCCTTGCATCCATTGGTACACATGCAGACGAAAGTGCTGTACATGGATCCCATGTACCAAAAAGGTTGGTATTTACAAAGTAAGGGGCTGCCTGGGTACTGGTGAGTGCTTGTGTCCAGCTTAACCTATGGCTTAAATCCACAGGCGTCCCATTAAAATACATCGTGTTGTATTCTGCATAAGTAATAACCGTTGTATCAGTAGCTGCCGACCAAACTGACCAACGTGCTGGCACTATGTTTTTACCCATCCTGCAATTGAGGAAAACAACATTTGTATGCGAAGGATTAGGCGGAACGCTTTGCACATCATTGCCCCAAGGCCTGCCAAGTGTATAAGCAGTTGTGCCATTATTTTCAGGGAGCAGGCAATTCCTGAATACATACCCATATTTCTGGCCATTAGGCGTATTTGCAGCAGTGAAATAGCCACCTGTTGAGCCATCAAGCCTATCCCTGCAAAATACGACACATGAATCAAATACAACTATTGCATTACCAAAAACAAAATCGGTATTCCCATCCAAATAGCAATTGCTGAAGTACTGCCTGTTTCCCGCTCCATTAGCCAGAATTGTATCTTGCCCACTAATAAACCTACAGTTTTTGAATATTAACCTATCTGCATTTGCTTGGAGTGCCAATGCTTGTGGCCCATCATTTTGCCTGCCATAAGAATTTTCAAGGGTCATATTCATAAGTGCACAATCTGGTGCATTTATGGTCATGGTTGCAAATTGACCCACAACTCCATTCCAAGAAATGATTGTTTCATTAATGCTTTCACCAATAAAATAAAGAAAGGGCTTATTTGAAGGGATAGTTACTTTTTCCCTGTACTTGCCTTTTTTAATAAAGATTTTATAGGGTGTTGTTTGCCCAGATGGTGCAGCATCAATGGCGGCTTGTAAAGTTGTAAAATCCCCACTACCATCTTTTGCAACGGTAACATTGTACTGTGCTTTTGAAGCAAAGCAAACGAACAGCATAAATGCCATAAAAAGTGACAGTGATTTGTTGTATTTTTTTTTCATACGAACTATTTGATTTGTGAAAATTGATTGTTGTACATTAAAGTGTTATAACGACCCCCGTTTAATAATTTGGAATGGATTTTTTATCAAGGCATTTGTTTTTGTCAAAATCAACTCGGCCGCAGTAGTCCCCATTTTTTTAAAATCGGTCGTTACCACTGTTATATCCATCAAGTTTTTCAGTTCGCTTTCATTAAATGAAACAATGCCTATATCCACGCCTAGTTGATAATCTGTTTGTCGAATTTTCTTAATTAATACTACCAAGTCCTCGTCAGCTATTACGATATATACCGAGCCTTTTATTATGTTAATATCCCCTACCTTGGTGGCAAGACTGAATGGTAGTTTGTATTCTTTGCTAAATTGCTTTACCCCATTCACTATTTCAATAGGGTGGTTGCTGTTATCGGGGTAGAGCAGCGTAATGGATGTATATTTAGTCATCAAGCAGTAAACATCCTTTAATGCTGTGAAAATATCCCCGCAAAAATCTTGGTACACCCCTTTGCAAGTAGGGTAGCCTGGCAATATATTATCTAGCAATACCAACTGTTCATTTGGTATGTTATTAAAAATAGCCAGGCAATCATCTTCACTAAACCCTTTTTCAAAATAGGGCATCACAACATAGTAATGATACTTGCTAATATTTTCATCAATAATATTTTTAAGTACTGCCGTTTTGTAATGGTATATCTGCAAGTCTATAACCGCATTGTCTCCCAAGGCTAAAAGAAAACTATCATAAATAATCCTTTTGTGTGAACTAATTTTATTGAAAATAAAAAGGACCTTAATCTTACTTTCTTTGTTGGCAGATACAAAGTATCCTTTGCCAGGCACAGAATCTATATAACCTGTTTTCTTTAGTTGCTTGTATGCTTTTTCAACCGTGCCCCTTGCCACATTGTATTGCTCGTTAAAGGTATTTATAGAAGGCAGCGTTGCTCCATTTTTTAAAATATTGTTGTCTATATGCTCCGTGATTACCTTTGATATTTGAAGGTAAAGCGGCATTTTATCATTAAAATCAATAGGGAAGTCAATAGCCATATCACTAGCCATTGTCACCCTTTTATTTAAAAAAACGGGTTTGTCCAAACGCTTATTTAGCACAACAGGAAGCATAATTTATATGATTAATACCATTTATTATTACTCACCACATAGGCACATAGCCACATAGTTAAGAAACGGGAAAAATGTAATTGTTCTATTAACGTAAAGAGCAACATAGGCTGTTGAAAATGGCTGTTTTTTTGTAAAAATCTATCACACGCTAACCCTATGTTGTACTATTTTATACAATCGTGGCCTTTATTCCTTAAAATCTATGTGCCTATATGGCTATGTGGTGAAATTCCACTTGAGTAGGAACTACTATTTTTTAATAAATGACGATGTTGCCTTATGGCCATTATTGAAGAATGCCAACAAATAAGTGCCTGAGGAGAGGTTGGCCACGTTGATTGCCTCACCAGTGGCATTCTCAGCTGAAGCATGTTGCAACACAACTTTTGAATCAATCGTAAACAATACAACGGACGCATTTTTTCCTGATGCTTCATGGGAAATGTATAGGGTATTGTGAACGGGGTTCACTGTAATTTTCAAGTTACTAACCTGTCTTGCTTTTACTGCCAATACATTGCTATAAGTAAATGAGCCGTCCTTGTCCTCCATTTTCAACCTGTAAAAGCAGAGTGCGTTGCTTGCCGAAAGATGCGTGTCGTGGAAAGCATATTGCCTTTGCCCGCTGGTGGCACCTGCCGCTGCCACGCTGCCGATGGTGGTGAATGAATTGCCATCGGTGCTTTTCTCCACAAGGAATACCGAGGTATTTATTTCATCGGCTGTTGCCCAGTTTAAATCAATTGCTTGTGCATTGGCTATGGCTGTGAATGAGAGCAGCCTCAAAGGCAATGTTGCAGGGTTTACCAAATTATTCAAGTATTCCTCCAGCATCGTGTAGCCACTTGCAGCAACTGTATTGCCATCCGTGGAGTCGTTGGGGTTCAACCCTTTCGCCAGTTCCCAGCTATCGGGCATACCATCGTGGTCTGTATCCATTGGTGCAGCAGCCGTAGTATCATAAGCAGGCCACCCACCTGCAGAATCTTGTGTATCAATCATGCCTAAGTTGCCTTTCCCATAATAAGTACTTGTAGCATTCGTGGCATGTTGGGTAGCCGTTCCAGTAATGGTTTCATTTACCATCCTCTTATCAATTGTATCCCTTTTAGGATATGTATCCCCTGCTCCTGCCAATACCGATTTGTACGCATCCAATGCAGTTTGCATTACGATGGGTTCATTTTGGGTGGGGGCAGTCAATTTAAAAGAATCTATATAAGAAACAGGATAATATTGGAGATGCAAACCCAAAAAGTTGTTGGCCGTTACCGTTGGCACGCCATATACATAGTTTCCATCTAAATAAACCTTGCCTGTAAGCCTTGTTGCCCATGCTGCCTGATAGGCATCGCTGGCATTAATCAATATTTTGCCTTTGTTAGTAGGCGTGGCCGGCCCAGGCTTGTAGTAATTGTTCACGATATTTACTTCTGCCCTCCGCAAAGCAAAGATGGGTTTTCCCGTATCGGCTATTTCTATTTCATTGCCATAACAGCCCAAATCGTTGCCCCAATTATAAACCACATTATTCCGATAGTCAACATAAGCCAATGTATCATGTGTCCTAGAGCCATTGAACCTTATCTCACGGCTATGGTGGTGTGCCAGCAGGTTGTGGTGATAAGAAGCAAATTGCCCGCCCCAAACACCTGCATACCCGTGGCTGCCTTTGCCATTATAGGAAGCATTTAAGCTCTCGCTGATAATGCACCATTGCACAGTGGAATATTTATTGTCGTAAAAAGTGGCCGCTTCTTCCATGGACCAGCTCATAGAGCAATGATCTACTATAAAATTGTTTGAGTTTTCTATATCCAGCCCATACACGGCGGGGTTGTTTGTTTTTGACACATCCCCCGGCCGGAAGTGCATGTAACGGATAATTAAATTGGCGCCATAAATTTTCACCATGCCACGCTTGGTGCAGATACCGTCGCCCGGGGCTGTTTGCCCCGCAAGGGTCATGTTGGAACGTTGGATTTTTATTGGGGTCAACAAATCTATAATGCCACCCACCCTAAAAACAATGGTCAAAGGTTGGCCAGGATAAGCATTGAATGCCTGCCGGAAGCTACCGGGGCCATCGTCTGCCAAAGTGGTTACTTCATACACTTTACCTCCACGCCCACCCTTGGAATATTTGCCATAACCTTCTGCCCCGGGAAAAGCCAATTGCTGTGCATAGGCAAAATTGAAACCAATAGAAAACACTACTATTACCAATACACATTTAAGTATATGCGAACAAAAAGGTTTTAACCTGGAATGAAACTGCATATTTAATGACATAGTAAATGCTTGTATCAATGATTAAATGAAAGGATGTTGCCAAGACCAAGATTAGCCCAGTAATGGCAACACCCTTTTTCTGTTGCAATAACTCCTCTCTATTGTACCTCTATGCCTCCCTGATAAACCTGTTGCTTGCTATCCGTGCTTGTAATGGTTACAGTGTAAGCGCCTTTTGCCAGTTTGCTACTAATGCTTAACCCATGTACCGCACTGCCGCCATTGTGGCTAACCGCTTCTTCATGCACTTTTTGCCCAAGGCTGTTGTAGATGCTTACTGTGTATTTGCCTGCTACAACATTTTCCAGTTTCACGTTTAGCACCTTGCCTACTAGCGGGTTGGGATATAAGGTGTAAGGTGTAAGGCGTAAGGCATAAGGCTTAAGCACAACCACATTGCTGTAAGCCAAGCTGCCGTCTGTGCTTGTTGCCTTTATGCGGTAGTAGCTGGTGGCAGCAGGTGCATTGTCCACATAGCTGTAGCTTGCCGTAGCTGTGTTCTTCGCCGTTGCTGCGCCTATTGCGGTGTATGCTGTGCCGTTGGTTGATTTCTCTACCGTGTAACCTGCTACTTTGTTTTCCCCTATTGTGTTCCAGCTTACTGTGGCTGCACCATCTTTCAATGTAGCAGTAGCAGTGATGCTTTTCACTGCCAATACCGTTGGCTTGAACACGATGCTGAACCTATTTGCATAAGAGGCTTCTACTGTATTGTCTGCTACAAAACTTACCGTGTTTATGCCTGTGTTCAAAGCCGTGTAAGTTTTCGTATAAGCATCATATACGTAAGGCATAAGCTCATTGCTGCTATAGCTTGTGGCATCTACCTGCAATTGGTAGTTGGCTTTGGATACTTGACCTAGTTGTATGCCGATGATGTCTTCCTTCGTTGCAGGAAGCCTGCAGTCTATGCTTAATGCCCTGCCGATGCTGCTTTCCAGTATAAACATATTGTCTGAGCTATTGCTCAATTTAGGTGCATCCTCGTTTACATTGAAACCATTGCTATACCCTCCATTGAAAAGGACATTAGCCAAGTCCATCTTCCTATACTCCACGCCGCCTACCTGCCGCCACAAGCTAAGCTCCATGCCGCTTGTACTGCCAAATACAGCCGTTTTTGTACTGGATATTGCTTTAGCTGACTCTATGAACGTAATGGATGGATTGGGCGTGGTGCCTTTTACATTCTGGATAAAAAAGGCCTGCCCTGCCTGTATATAAGGCCTTAGGCCAGCGGAGCAAGTTACATACGCACCCGTGCTACCCATGGTAGGATCCAAATAGTAGTAGAAACCTGTTATATTATTTTTTGTCAATGCCCCCCAGTCAACTGGGCATACATAAGGGTTGGCAACCATGCTGAATGCGGTGTCGTTCGCGGCATTCAATGCAATGCTACTGTTGTAAACACCATTTGATACGCCAGCAATTGTGTAGGCAACATTGCCAGTAATCAATGTACCGCTTGCACGCAGCCTAGTGTCTGTCTTCATTAGCAAGCCCAGCGGTGTGTTGTCTATAGCTGTGGTGTAGAGATTAAAGCTCCTATCGCCCCTAACCAATAACCTGTACCCTTGGTACGGGTTCAGGGATATATACGTATTGGGAATGGTGGCCCATACCCCTGCGGTATAAGTGTATGCTGTTTTTGCTGCACTAAGGCTGCTATCAAAACCAGAACCACTGTTTACCCTGTTTGGCGTACTGGTGGTGTTGCCGCTAGCGTCTTTGTTTCCACCAGTGATGAACATGCCATAGCCGTTATTGGCATAGCTACCATTTTCCTGCCATTGGTTGTAAATGGTATTGCTTGCAATATAAACACCTGGTGCAATGTCCCGGTAGCTGCGGTAGCCTTTGGGTATATACCTTTCAACGCTTGCCGTGCCGCTGATGCTGCCACTGTTGCCACTTGCGCCAACAGGGCCTAGTATGCCGCTGCTGGCGATGCTGTTAGACTTGAACACAACATTGCTGTTGGTTGCCAATTGACCGCTTTGCAGGGTAAGCACGCCTGTGATGTTCAGCTTGTTGCTACCGCTGCTTACAGTGGCACCAAGGCTGTTGTTGACAGTGAAGTTATTTACTGTGCCTATGCCAGTGATGGATTGAGCGGCAGTAGTGCCTGCCAAAACAATAGTACCGCCAATTATAGTGCCATTATTGGTAAACGGCGTGCCTGTAACCGTGATGATACCTGTATTGTCGGACGGTAGGCTTAACGTAGTACCACTATTAACCGTAACTACTATATTACCAAGCGTAGTAACAATGCCTGTGGTAGTTGTATTAGTTGCCGTGTTGGTAAACGTTTGCGTGCCTGCTTTTTGGAATACAATGGCAATGCTATCTGTTGCAACAGTGGCGCTTGTAAGCGTGCCTGCATTGCTAAAATTTCCGCCTAGCATGTTGATAGTGCAAGATGAACCGCCGCCGCCATTGTTGAATTTGAATGTGCTGCCAGCACCAACGGAGAAGTTGCCGCCAACATTACAAATAGCATATCCTTTTCCTGTGCTACCATTAGTTGTAACGATTGAACTACCACTAATTGTAAGGTTGCCGTCAACAGTAAGCGTGTTTGAAGTATTGTTTCCCATGCCAAAAAACCTTAAAATACCAGAAGAACCCGTACCAGTTATTGACAAATTGCCTAATATATGTGAATTGTTTAAAATTGGGCCTGCACTAAGCGTTGTTTGTGAAAGGCAACTCCAGGTAATGTTATTATAGGTATTTGTTGGTGTACCACCAAAAGAAGGTCCTGTTGATGTTATACCAGAAACCAATAGTGTGGACCCTGTACCCCATGTAGCATAAGGTACTGTGCCGCCATTTACATTATGTTCGTATGTGCTGCCCGTGCCAAATACCGTCATCGCACCAAAAGCAGCATTGGCCACTGTGCCATAATTTTTCAGGTAACCATTCACTGTCAAGGTAGCAGCAGCATTGCTTACATTCAATGAGTCGTTCGCCGAAACAATGCAAGTGCCCGCTGAACCAATAGTAAGCATGCCTTTGGGTGAGATAATAACTGCTCCCGTACCTCCAGTGCCTGCACCAATGGTCAATGTTGCATTGCCAATGGTTAGCGCGGCATTGTTGGTGCTGTCGCCAATTACCAATTTGCTGTTTGTGCCAGACAAAGTAATGCTGCTACCCAAGCTATTTAACGTACCATTTTTCAGGTTGAAGGTTGCATTTGAACCTGTAAAATTAATGGGGTGCACGCCTGTGCCAAGTGGGTCATCGCCCCAGTTATTTACATTGGATATGTCAGTATTAGAGACATTGTAGTAAATCGGGTTGGTAATTATTTGCGTGCCTTGTGCCAAAACTGAACCTGTTGCATTTATATTCAATGAGAATACCACATTACTGGTAGCAAGCGCATTGGCAGTAAGTGTATGCCCAAGCACGGCACTGTTGGAAACATCGGCAGTTACCCAGAAATAACCTTTTGCGCCACTGGCTATCGTTTGTGTAAACGATGAGAATGTGATAGGGCTTGATGCTAAGAAAGTAGTTACCGTAGCCAAGAGGGTTGACGTATTAAACGAAGTACCTGTGGTATAGTACAATTTATAATTATTCAAATCACTAGTTACAAGCCCTGCACCTGCCGTTATTGGCACGCTTACGCTTGTAAGGGTGGCACTACTTGTGCTTGCGGCAATAGAGAAATTGGTAATGATATTGTTGCTAAAGCCTGGGAATATATTGCCAGCGGTTGCAGGGGTAACCAAGGCCAAGACAACCGATGATGTAGCCGAAACGGTAATGCTGCCTGTTTTAGAAGCTGCTGGGCTCCCATCGGTCAATACAGTATATCCATAAGTGCCAAATGCTGTAGCGGTACCTGACATAGTAACCGTATTGTTCACGTTATCTATTACCACTGAAATACCAGTTGGCGCTGTGCTGCTGTTGGCAGTACCAGTCCAGCTTACAGTTGCCGTTGTGGCAGAACCTGCCCACTCATAAACGATGGTTGTTATTGCCGTGCTAGTGTTTGCAAGTTGCGCATCCGTGCCAGCAACACTTGCCAAAGACAAAGTAGCTGCGCTAGGCGGCCCAACTGTGAATGTTGATGGGCTTGTGATGGCAACACCGCTTATATTGGTTGCA
The DNA here is from genome assembly GCF_046546515.1 of Parasediminibacterium schistidii. NCBI lineage: Bacteria > Pseudomonadati > Bacteroidota > Chitinophagia > Chitinophagales > Chitinophagaceae > Parasediminibacterium > Parasediminibacterium schistidii. Next base: position 106,581 of record NZ_JBKHKJ010000013.1, read on the forward strand.
TAATTAGGCGAGCTGCCTGTGGTGCCAGTGCCATCTATTGCAGTACCCCATGAACCAGCCACTAGGCTATATACCATGCCCGACCTTTGTGCCGTGGCAACTGCATCGGTCGTGCTGTTCCAAATAAAATCGATACCGGTAGATGATGAAGTAACCCCGCCAATAACCCACATGGCTTTTAAGCTATTAGTTAAAGCAGGCGAAATAGCTGCTGCCCTTACAGTTGGGGTTTCGGCAGCAGGGGTAATACGCACTGCGTTATAGCTGCTACCGTTGAACCCAACCGGGAAGGTGTAAGCAGTGCTGTAAGCAGCCGTTGACGTTACATAGCCTGTGCTGTTAGTTGCTATATGGTTACTGGCACCCAATGTACCTGCAACTGCATGGGAAACAGCCAATGCCAGGTTGTTGCTGCCCAAAGTAAGGCTGCTTGCCAACGATAATGTGCCATTTACTGAGGCAGAAGAACCCAGTGCAACACCGTTTGTTGTGCTTACTGTTAAGTTGTTCAATACAGAACTACTAGAAGGTATTTCAGTACCTGTTGTGATGCCAGAGCCATTTTGTGCATATACTACGTTTACTGTGCTACCAAAGGTTGGTGTGCCTGAAAGGCTGCCAGCAGAACGGGAAATGGTAGCACCGTTGGCCAAATTAAGCGTTTGACCACCTAAAGTAAGTGTACCTGATGTTAAGTTTAAAGCACTAGAAACAGCTGTTGTGCCACTTAATGAAACGCCAGCACTGTTGCTGATGGTGATATTGGCAGCATTGGTTAAGGAAGCACCTGTAACCTGTGCGGCAATGCCATTAAATATATAATTGGCTGTAGAACTAAGCGATGGGGATGCAACAGCAATACTTCCATTTACACCGCCTGTATGTGCAGTTTGAAGGGTTGCACCACCACTTAATACAAATGCTATGTTTGATGGGAACGAAGAAGTACCCATGTCAAGGGTGCTGCCCGAGCTTACATTAACCGTGGTAGCAGCTAACGTAGCAGAAACAGTACCAGTATTAGAGAAAGTTTGTAGAGTGCCCCCATTGAAATTTAGCACATACACATCGCTGGCATTAGTAGCAGATGTAATGGTTCCTTGATTGCTTAGGCTACCCATTAAAATAAGGCTATCCGTATGCCCATTAGCAGCTGTAACTGAATGGAAAGAATAAGTAGAACCTGTGCCAATAGTAAGGTTACCCTTGATAGTGGTACTGATGCTAACACCAGCAGTAATGCTGGTTGAAGAAGTAGTAGTTAAAACAGAACTGCCAGAAACGGCAGACAGGTTTACATTACCATTGATGGTATACCTAACTGGAAGTGTTGAAAGGCCATCAGTTAAGCCTACGGAACCAGATCCTGTAGATGATATGTTTATGCTACCACCAATGGTTATTGCCGCATTCCGCCAAGTCATGTTTTCATTGGCTGTCTGTCCAGGGCAATACCAATTGATATTGTAAAAATTCTGGTTCATGTTCCCTACATTGGTAGTTGTCATGCCCGTAACATATATTGTAGAATTTGTATTCCAAGTGCCAAGAGGCAGATTGGTGCCATTTACATTGTGCTGGTACGTACCGTTCACAATAAATTTAGCAGCAGTGGTACTATCCCTAACAGTGCCACTGTTTACAAGCGTGCCGTTGATGGTTAGTGTGCCACCGTTGGAGATATTCAATGTATCTGCATTGATAGTCAATGTTGCACCAGTATTGATGGTAAGCCCCGCGGTTGACAAAATTTTCAAGGTAGTACCACTACCAGCGAATGTAGTGGTTGACCCTAACGTGTTTACAGTACCTTTATACACATTATAGGTTACATTGGGGTTGGTAAAGTTGGCTGGGTGCGTGCCCGAGCCAGTAGCGGAATCTGTACCCCAACTGCTCAAGCTAGAAATATCACTGTTATTAACATTATAATAAGTTGGGTAAATAATTGTTTGTGTACCCCCTGCTGCTACAGTGCCAGAACCGCTTACAGCTACTGAAAAACCAAGGTTGCTAGCTGAAAGCGCATTGACACTTAATGTATGGCTAGCAGTTGCAGCAGCAGCAATGTCTGTTGTTACCCAGAAATAACCAGTTGCCCCACTGCTGATTGTTTGTGAGAAAGAAGTGAAACTGATAGGGCTTGTGGCCAAATTACTGGTAAAAGTTGACAACAATGTTGGCGATGTGAAAGTGCTGCCTGTTGTATAGTATAATTTATAGTTTGTTATATCTCCAGAAACAAACCCACTTGTTGTAATTGGCAAACTTACAGAGGTTAAAGTAGCAGATATAGTATTAACAGCCAATGAGAAATTGGCTATTGTGTCTGTTGCCCCACTGAACACATTGGCATTGCCATAAGCACTAATTGCTGCAATAGCAACATTTGCTACTGGGTTTACCGTTAGTGTGCCCGTTAAGTTAACGGCAGGTGAACCGCCTATAGTGGTTACCGTATAGCCATAAGTACCTGCTGCTGTTGCAGTTCCAGAAATAGTAACGCTGCCACTGGTATTTACTGTAATGCCAGTTGGTGCAGTAGTACTATTAGCTGTACCTGTCCAGGTAACTGCTGCACCAGTTGCCGCACCGCCCCATGAATAAGTAATATTGGTAATTGCTGTAAGTGTATTTACTGTTTGTGTGTTTGTACCCGCTGTACTGGTTAGGCTAAGTGTAGGTGTAGAATTAGGCCCTATCCCAAATGTAGTCGGGTTAGCTATAACAACACCAGTAAGTGATGTGGAATATGCAGGCGAAGAGCCGCTTGTACTGCTAGCTGTAATTGCACTCCATACACCACCAGACAAGCTATACAAAATCATTCCTGCCTGGAATGTGCCCGTAATATCGGTTGTACTGTTCCAAGGGAAAGCCAATATTGTAGCCGAAGAAGTTACGCCGCCAACTGTCCACATTGCTTTTGAGCTAACAGTGGCAGATAATGTAGGTGTAATGGACTTGGCAATAACAGTTGGGTTTTGACTGCTTGGGGTAACCGTTAATGGATTGTAATTGGTAGCATCATAACCAACAGGGAATGTATATGCGGTGCTAAAATTTGCCGTGCCTGTTACATAGCCAGTACTTCCTGTTACAATATGGTTGCTTGCACCAGGTGTTCCTGCAACTGCATTAGAAGTATTCAAAGCCAAGTTATTGACTCCTAAAGACAAGTTACCACTTGTAAGTGTTAGCGTACCTGTAACTGTTGCTGCAGCATTTAGTGTAACGCCATTAGCATTCGCTATGCTAAGATTTGTAACACTGCTTGGCAACTCATTTGCTGTAGTTGTTATTGCCGATGAAGTTGAAAAATAGATACTTGCCCCACTCGCAACACCACTAGAAGTTACGGCATTATTCAGTGTAACACTATTCGGCGTAACAGCAGTTACTGTTGTGCTTGCTGGTATATTTGTTCCAGAAACTACTTGACCAACTGCAACACCAAATGTGTTGGCAAAATAAAGTGTATTGCCATTAAAATTAATAGCTGCGCCACTTGAAATACCCGTAGAAGCTACTGGTGAAGACAGACCAACCGTAGTAGCAGAAACAGAAGTAACGGTTGTACCTGATGCTATGTTTGTTCCAACAACTGTTTGGCCAATAGCTACACCAGTTGTACTAACCATTGACAAAGATGTACCCCCAAAAGTAATAGTTGCCCCACTTGCTACTGTTGCACTTACTGTTTCTGATAAAAAAACTGATGTTGCCGTAACACCAACAACAAAAGCACTTTGTGGTATGCCTGTGCCTGAAACGGATTGCCCTATAGCAACACCTGTTGTTCCACTAGAGAATGCCAAACCCGTTCCAGCAGCTATAATAGCATTTGCAGTAGTAACAGTACTTGCCGTGATTGGTGCAGACAATGTAATTGTACCACTTGTAAGGGACAACACAGTTGTTCCAGATTGTATGCCAGTACCAGTAATGATATCACCTACATTAACCCCTGTAGTGCTAGCAAAATTTATAATATTATTGCCAAATACGATGGTGGCCCCCGATGCAACGGTTCCTATTAAATTTTGTGATAAAGTAACCACGCCAGTACTTGTGTTAACACTTGACACGGTAGTACCTAGAGGTATATTAGCACCCCAAACGGCACTACCTGTAGTATAGCCATTGATAGTAGTAGCATTGGCAGTAGAGAATGTAATGGTGTTAATAGCTGCAGTAGAAAATGTAATTGACTGCCCAATAGCAACTGCCCCTGATGTAGCTTGGGATAATGTAACTACCGTAGATGTAGGTGTACCCGAAACCGTAGTACCAGGAGCAATATTTGTACCCGTAACAACCATTCCATTAGTAATACCAGTAGTAGTCCCAAAAGTCAAAGTGGTGCCACCACTAGAAGTTGCTGTAGCTATATTTGAAAAAACAAAAGTATTTGCGGCAAACGTAGCCAATCCTGCAACATAAGTGGTAACAGAGCTGGCCGTTAAAGAAACACTTGTAGCCGTTGCCGCACTTGTAGTTAATGAAGTAGCTGTGGTTGCCGCACTTGTGTTAATTGAAGACGCAACTGTAGTTGTTGCTGCATTTGTAACTAATTTTTGTCCGTAGCCAATAGATTTAGTAGCTCCAAATGTAGGTGCTGCAGACAAGGTTCCACCCAATCGGTTAACAATTGCGCTAGTACCCATGGTTAAATTACTACCAATAGTAAAATTACCTGCTGCTAATGACAATATACCATTTACAGTTGTGGCAGAAGACAATGTAAGCCCCGCGCTATTCCTGATGGTTAAATTATTTACAGTAGCTGGCATGTAAGCACCAGTAACTGCCGAAGCTGCAGAACCAGTAAATTCATAATTTGCCGATGTGCTAAATGTAGGAACTGGGGAGATTATATTTACTGCACCATTTATTCCAGCTGCCAAAGAAGTTTTCAAGGTTGCCCCACTTGCTAATGTAAATGGATTACTTGTTCCGCTCACAACAAAAGCACCACAATCCAATGCACCTGTTACAGTATAAGTAGTAAAGGGTGTTGATGTAAAGCCAGCCATATTTGAAGCCAAAGTATAATTACCAGAAATATTTACATTGGTTGCCCTCATTGTATTTAAAAAAGTACCGCCAGTTCCCAAATCAATGTTACCACTACCCGTAAGGTTTAACGTTTCAACCGAAACAGGCGTACCTCCACTTTGACCAGACCCTAAAGATCCGCTTACACTTCCTCCAATAGAAAAAATGCAGGTATTGCCAGCCGTATTCTCATGTTGAAATTGAGTATTAGCAATAGGGTTACAATAAAAATTGCCACCAACAACCAATGTATTGGTAGTGCCAGAATTAGCTACTGGACCGCCAAAAAGTTTGATTTTAGAGTTAGCACCCCCAGTTGACAAAATACTTACATTGCCAGCAAAAGTTAATGTTCCAGCACTAGCACTATTTGTAAAAAAAGTAGCTAGGCTAGTGCTTGCAAAATTATAGAACCCAGTTGTTGGTACATTATAAATTAAATTGCCATAGGTTGCCCCTAGTGTAAAAAAACTAGCATTTGAGGTTACCCCATCTATTACAATGGTAGAGTTGGCATCCCATGTTACATTGGTGGAGGGTATACAAGGGGAGGGGGAATTACCAAAAAGCACATTATACTCACAAATAGATCCACTTGCCATAGTAAGGTTACCAGTAACTGTAAACTGGCCAGTGCCCCTTAAATGTAACACCCCATAGAATGTAATTGTCGAATTTACAGTTAGTGCATAGCTGCCTGTCATCGTTATCACATCAGTAACTAATCCTTGAGGCGCAGTGGAGGCCGCAGCATAAGTTGCGCTGTCCGTACTTACCAGCCAACCAGAGGCACTACTTGTTGTAACGTTGGTAGTTGCTTTGTAATAATTTGTTGCCGATGCAGTAGTGGGCAAACTACTTATAGCTGCCACTAAAATCAATGAAAGCATTTTAAGCCATGCAAAACGTTGTTTTGCATCACGCATTTCCTCTTTTCGATTGCTTTTGCCTATAAAGGTAAAAATAGCAGGCAACAGGCTCATTTCCTTTTTCATATAGCTGTTAAAATTGTTTACGAAAGTGAATGGATTGATGCAGGCAGGCAGCATCGAGAAGTGTACTTTTTTGTTCATGTGGCAATCGTTTAATTAAAATTTACAAATGGCAAACCAAAAGCCCCCGTCCATGGCATGTGGAGCAAGGCAAAATTGTAGGTGCAAATTTTTTCTTTTGAACGAACAATTGAGGTGTCAAAACTAGCTTTTGGTATATGTAGAAGGGTTCATTAATTGGTCTTTTAGGTTCAAAAAATGACTTTTTGAGGCTAAATGGTTGTTTTTCTTGCCACTGAGGCTATTTGTTCGGGAGTTAAACGGAAGTTGTTCGGGAGTTGAACGGGGACTTTGGGACTTGTGGGATCTAGGCAAAAAATCTCTATAACAACAGGTGCCGCCTGTAGGGACGTATTGCATTCGCTCTAGTAAATGGCTTGGCGGGATCCTCAATATGCTGGGCAATATGTTTTAGCACAGGGCATGTCGCCCAGCAGAAATTTGGGGCTTGTGTATTCAAAATAGTAGAGACGTTGCAAGGAACGTCTCTACGCATATAATTTGGAAAGCTATTTTTAGGGTGCATTTCAAATCTTCGCTTTTTATTCCCCTTTTTTATTTATCAGCAAGATAGATAATTGATGATGATAGGCGTACCCTAATTCCCGACCTCACCCCAACCCTCTCCAAAGGGAGAGTGAGCAAGAACAAGGAGAGGGGGGCAAGAACAAACGAGGGAATAAGAAGAACTAAGCGAAGATTTGTAATGGCTTATTTTCTGCTTTTAAGTGATTTATTTTTTTGCTATTTCTCCTTTTTGCCTGTAACTCATTGATATTCAGTTGTTTGTGTTTTTTAAGCCTCATTTTTTATTATAATTTAAGTGAATTTTATGATAATGTATTGATAATGGAATGATAGTTTTACTATAGTAAATTGATAATTTATTGATAAGAAACTGATAGGATTTTGATAGTGTATTATCATTTTACCAGCCAACTAACATCCGATGCGGGAAGCAAGGCCAAGATGCCCGTAGTTCCCCGTTTAATGTAAAATTGGCATGAATAGGTATATAGTCCAAAATAAAAATCCTATATGGGGGAAATATTCCCCCATGAGTATCCAAAATTTCCCCCATATAGGATACTTTTTAAACTAGATTTTGCAGTTGAAATCTATTGAAAACAATAAAAAACGAAATTTTGAAATGCACCCTATTTTTACAATTTGCCAGCTTAATCTTTATTAAATTTAAGCGTGCTCACTTCTCCCTGCTTGTTCCTGATAACAAAGAAATACTGGCCCACAGCTAGCTGAGCTACCCTAATTTTCTTATTTACTATTCCATTTTCAAAGTTAACATCCATCAATTTCTTTCCAGCAAAAGAAACTACTTCTGCATGAGTATTAGCAGAAGGCTCGCTTAATACAACTGTCAATGATGTTTTAACGGGATTGGGGAATATTTTAAAGAAGGCTGCGCTATTATCAGCAGCCACTTTTACTATTTTGCTAAAGGTATATTTACCATCTTTATCCACCATTTTCAGGCGATAGTAAACTGTGCTTGCTTGTGCTTGATTGTCGCTATAATTATTTACACCCGCAGTGTTATGAGATACTATAGTTGTAAGTGTAGCAAAACTTACCCCATCGCTACTTTTTTCTACTACAAAATAGGCTGTGTTTACTTCGCTTGCGGTTGACCAGCTAAGGGCAGCAGTACCTTGGGCATAACTAGCAGTAAAGCTTAGTAGCGATAAAGGAAGTGTAATGCTTGTAGGGTTCCCTTTTACAATTACATTTTTCAAATAGCCCCAACGTGGTGTGCTTGTAGAACCCAAACCATAGTACAACCTGATAGTAAGGGTATCATTTGGTTTTAGTGTAATGTTTGAATCTGGCAGGAAACGATAGGTAGAATCGTTTGTGCCTGCAATGCGGCTCAATTTGGCAGGGTGGGCATAAGCACCATAATTTGCGGCTGGCAAGCCAACGCCTGTAGGGCTAATGCCGCTAGCGATGTCGGCTGAATCTTTCTTGAAGCCAGATTTAGAATAAACTACGCCCAATGCGCCGTTTGAAGAACCCAAGAAGCTGGTATTCAACAATATGGAGTCTATCCTTATTTTATGTGTTGAATCGGCTACCATAGCAAATTGGATATAGCAACCCCTGTTTAAAGCTGCACCTACAGACCATTTACCAACTGTTGCGTCATTGGCAAATGCCACACCACTTGCTGAATAGGCAGGGGTAGCAGCCAAAGAAGATGGAGATAACACACTACTAAATGCTGCAACAGAAGGAAGGATACCCGCTGCACGAACACTACCGCTATCGCTGTTTGATGTTGTAAAAGGCAATTGCTGCAAAGTATAAGAGTCGTTCAATAGTGGAATAGAAAGCATTTTTCCTTTTACCCTTAATGGGACAGTCAACCCGCCAATAGTGCTATGGTAAATAGAGTCATCATAAGAACCGGGTACAGTGGCATTCATCCTTACATATAGGTATTTACTGGTGATAGCATTGTTTTTTGGTATAAGTACCAATGGTTTGGCATGTGTGTTCCAAGTAGTTCCACTATCTACTGATACTTCAAATGTAGCGGGTGGAGTTATGGTAACATTGTTGGTAAGGTTAATACCTGAAACTTGATAGACCTGTGATGCCGATGGTGCACCAACGCCTTGCAGAAAATTACCCAGATTACCATACGCAAACAATGTTGGCGTGCTGCTGATAATGCCCGTATCGGAGGTAATAGCAGTTAAGCCTGTTTTAGATGCCTTCACCAAATAGTACAAGTTTGACCCGGCAGCAGGGAGGGAGTCGCTGTAGCTGAAATTACAAGCAGTATCTTCTGTGCTTATTTGCGTGCTTACTTTGGTATAATTTACACCGTCTGTGCATTTATACAAATCATTGGTTATACCTACCATCGGGAAAGTAATATTCCAAGTAACGCTTGTTTTGCCAGCAATATTCCTTGCCAATAAGTTGGAAACTGAAATTTCAGGAACAAACGCTTTTGCTAATAGTACTGGCCAAATAGCAGTAGGGTTCCAAGTAGCAATAGCTGGTGTTGTAGCGTTTGTAAAAACGGTATCGTTATTATAATATTTAGCTGCATCCTGTGCAGTTAATTGGCGTGACCAGCTAATGCGCTTGGATACATCAACCAGGTTTCCCTTATAATCAGTAGAATTGTATTCTGCATACAGCACTGTATTTGGATCGGTATTGGCATCAAATACAGACCAGCCAACTGCGCTAATATTGGCACCCATGGCTGTGTTTAGGTAAACTGTCTTATTGTAAGTACCACCAGAACCACTTTGCCAAGGGCGGCCGAGCGTGTAATTGGTTGTACCCCTGTTCTTGGTAAGTTTACAATCCCTGAATACATAACCATACTGCGATACTGCTTTGGTATTAACAGCAGTTACATAACCACCACCGCCGTTGTCTAGCCTGGTACGGGGATATATTACGCAAGTATCAAAAATAGCCGTGGCATCGCCGAATATAAAATCGGTATTGCCATCGATATAGCAATTTTTAAAGTAGTTACGTTTGCCCGGACCTCCTGCAAAAACGGTGTCCTGTCCGCCATTAAATCGGCAATTATAAAAAACAACCCTGTCTGCCGATACATTCAATGCCAAAGCTTGTGGGCCATCGCCTGCTGCGGCAACGGGTATTGCATTTGCATCAACGCCATAACCAGTTGCATTTTCAACGGACAAGTTCATTATCATGCAATCTGTTGCTGCAATGTTTAGTGTTGCAGAAGTAGATGTGCCAAATGTGCCACCAGCAGGATTTGGTTTGCCAGAATAATTGTCGTAAGAAACGATTGTTTCTGCCATGCTTTCCCCAATCAACTCAATAAAGGGCTTTGTACTTGGGATAGTAACCACTTCACGGTACTTCCCTTTCTTGATAAAAATGACGTAAGGGGTTGTACTGCCCGTAGGTGCAGCATTAATAGCCGCTTGGATGGTGTTGAAATTGCCAGTACCATGTACATCCACAACCGTGTTGTACTGGCTGTAAGCAGTACCCAACAGGAAAATAAAGCAAAACAGAAGCATTGGCTTCTTTGGCAAGCAAGTAAACATTTTCATTGTTAAAAGATTAAACGTTGTTATTAAAAAACTGACTGAATAAGAATTTTTTGCCACAAAGGGACTAAGGCTCGAAGCAGCACCAAGAAAAAAAGATTATATCGTAGGGTTGCCAACCTTTTGAAGGTTGGCAACCCTTAGCCTGAATACCTAAAACTCAATACGCCCACCGTGGGTCGCCCAATGTACCAGCAGTGCTGCTGGAAGAAAAGACCGGGTTTGATGATGGAAGCATTGACAAGCTAAAATTTGTTGTTGATGGCTGCCAGCCCAAATCCTGCGTAATATTATTATCCTGTGTATAGCTTATTAAAACCAAATCCAAGCCATTTGGAGTAGATGTAAATTTGAAGGTATTGTTGTAAGAAAAACTTAAAATGCTTGCACCCCCTCCTTTAGAAGCCTTTGTATTTACAGAAGCATTAATAGGTGTGTTGGCCAGGATACTATTGGTTAATGAATATTTAATATTATTTGCACCTGCATCAAAAAGCAGGTACCTATTACTTCCGCCAATATTGTTTACCGTGCAATAATCAATCGTAATATTAGGCAAAGCGGCTGTGGTAGAAAGTGTGGCATTCACATTAATCATCCCATTCCCTGAACTATACAATGTAGATTTTGTGAGTGAAAAGGCATCGAACTGCAACCTCTCTAAAGCAAAAGTGTAATAACCTGTAGTGCTTGTCTGGTCAATATTATAAATCTGGCTATTATTTATACTAATAATTCCTATTTTAAAATCATTTGCCGTAGCAGCCGCATTTCCCCTCAATACATAACGAGCATAATCGTGGATAATGCAATTGTCTATTTTTACATTGGTAAAAGCGGAAGGAGTAGCACTTGTGGGGCTACCAATTAGTTGAAGGCAAGCAACGCCAAGGCTAGTTCCACCATAATTGCCACTCATTTCCAAGCCTGCCAATGTTAGCCCAGCACCATCGCCCGCAATATCCAGTTCCCGGCACAGTATTTTGGTATCGGTTGGATTGTTTGAAACAGAGCGGATAGAAATTGTTTTTTTTGTGATTGGTGTAATACTTGTCAAGCTGTAGGTGCCGGGGTTAAGCCCTATTACATCCCCATCTGATGCTGCGGCAATGGCAGCCGCCAAATCGTCAACACCAGCGTTCAAAATAGTGGCAAAATTAACAATGGGCGGGGTAGTAATGGTTGCAGTACCTAGGCTTTTAGTACCTGCAAACAATTGGATATTGTATTTTTTACCTGCGGCAAGCCCTGTTATTATTTTTGCACCAGCACTCACTTCATTGGCAGCAACAGGGGCATTAATGGGTGCGCTGCCGCCACTTGTTGTCAATACAAAGTTAGTAGCACCATTGGTGTTATTGTTCAGATACCAATGCACCAATACAGAATTGGAAGTAATTTCAAAATCACGGATAACCTTTAGGTATTGCAAACCCAATAATTTAAACGTGCCTTTAACCAAATACCTAGATGCGGCAAACGATTGGTATGGGTTAGCACTTACCCTAGCGTAATAAGGGGTAATTAATTGGATATTTGCATCCGTTATTACTACTGAAGTTTTCTTGGTAACAACTGAATATTCAATTGTACTAAAAGATGAATCTTTTGCAATATCTACCGTGTAGGAAATGCCAGTTGCAGCAAATAAAGGCGCACTAAAAGTAATGGTTGCCGTATCCCTGCTGGTTTTTATCGCTAGGCCAGTAGGTGTAAAGGACCGGCTGGTAGAACTGTCTAAAACGCCCCCCTCCATCGATTTATGGCAACTGACCGATATGAAACCGATTACGGTTGCTATAACCAATGTATGAATCCAGCTGTTTATATTTTTCATTGTAAAATATTTAATCAATTTATTTACTATAAAAATCAATGCGTTTGATACCAATGATTCTGTATTACCCCGCCCCTGTTTTCGTTCAGGAATTTTGCGGAATAGGGCAACAATTCCTTTGCATTCTCAACAAACATTAGCGCATAAGCACCGTTTTGGTCGTATAGAATAGCCGAAGTAAGCTTACCAGTGGTGGCATCATAAGTACCTCCATCTTTTCTCCAATATACCCTATTAGGAAATGCAGCAGGGGTAGTAGAAACGCTACTAGGTTTGAAGAAAACCGCATTGGGGCCACCGCCATTAAACTTGAGTGAATCAGACTCGGATTTACAGGTTCCATTGTAAAAAGGTGTTGTAACGGCATATAAATAATCAGGACCGCTGGCGTAAGGGTTGCCAGTTGGTGGCACCGGAGCACCGTATGCAAACAAAGCCAACTTATCTTTTGTTTCGGTTATTTTTTTACCCAACAACCTCCAACGCACCAAATCATATTTGCGTATGCCTTCACCGCCAAACTCTAACAAGCGCTCTTTTACAATGGCCTTAAAAAAATCATCATGGCCTGTGGGTGTTGTGGGTATGGCATTTGAACCATAAGCCCTTTGCTGCACCAATTGCAATGCCTGAAGCGGGGAAATGCTGCCGCTAAAGTCTTGCAGTTCATTGGCAGCCTCGGCATACATCAGCAATACATCCGCATAACGGATGATGGGCCAGTTGATGCCTAGCGTACCCGTGTAGGTGCTGGTAAATGCCGTCCACGATTTCCTGAATTTGTTACAGTTCATAGACGTAGCACCAATGGGAAGTTTTACATTGGTTGCCCCTGTTGCATCTGCCTGCACTTTGAAATAAGCAATGGTAACTTCCCTCCTAGAGTCCCTTCCCAGTGTGTCAAACTCAAACAAATAAGTTGGCACGGCCGTTGGTCCCCCGCCTGCCGAAGCCCATGAAGGCGTGTTTACAAAAGAAAGCCCGAATATATGCCCCATATAGCTATCGTTTACTTGACCAAACATGGCCACTTCAAACATCAGTTCGTTATTGTCGTCATACCTAGTACTACCGTGCAGTGACTTGAATATGTTTTCATAAACAGGGTTCAGCCCATGCCTGCCCGAATTGATAATATCTAAGCATTCGTTAAATGCTATCCTATAATAAGCAAGGTAATCTGGCCTACGATCCATGATTAGTGTTTTATTGCTTAATGAATATCCACCACAGGCTAGGGCTATCCTTGCCCTGAGTCCTTTTACTGCACCTTTTGTGATACGGAAATCACCATAAGCAGGAAGGCTGTCCCTCCATGGAACTAGGTTCTCGGCTAATTGCAGGTCGTTCAAAATATGGTCGTAGGTACTGTCCCTATTTACATTTTTAGTAAAGTTGGAAGGCAAATCGGCCGCAGGAACAAAAGAGGCAGGCACATCGCCCCAATTACGTATCAACTCAGAGAAAAACAAAGCCCTCAAGGTTAATGCTTCCCCATAATATATAGCCAACTGCCTCTTTTGCGCAGCAGTGCCATTGTTGTACAAGTTAGAAGCAGGAATGTATTTGCAAGCAATATTTGCCCTTTCTATACCATTGTACAACTGTACCATTGTGTTGTACACCGCCAAATTATCCTTAGAAACCCCAAAAGCCGAGAATGCATAACTGCCAGTAGGGTCAAACTGATTAGTACTCCTGGAAATAAAATCATCTGTCCCTTGTGGGAAGGTAATAGACAGTTGGTTGCCATAGCCATTGGTACCTGCCAACTCGGTATATATGCCTATTACTTGGCTATTGGTGTAGCCAACATTTTCAAATGTTTGTGCCAAGGTAAGCGTGGATGGCGATTGATAATCAAGGTACTTTTTACAAGAACCTAGCAGTATGGATGAGGCAGCCGTTGTAAATATGATTAAGTATTTCAAGCTATTATGATGATGTTTCATTGCAAAAAAATTAAAAGATTAAAGCCCTATGTTTATCCCCACTAGCATAAACCTGTTCCTTGGGTAAGCCGAATAATCAACCCCTGGCGTGAGGGGATTTATTTTTCTTGTGCTCGCCTCTGGGTCAAAACCGCTATAATTGGAGAAAGTATATAAATTATTCACCGTTGCATATACCCTTATAGTACTAAATAAAGAATGTTGGAGCAGCTTTTTAGGCAATGAATAACCTAGTGAAACATTGTTTATGCGCAAGAAAGAACCATCTTCAATGGCATCGGAATAGAGTATGTAATTGCCACGGGTAGGCGCATATATTTTTGCATTGGCATTCATGGCCGCCAATTTGTCCCAATCGTTTACAAATTGGCCATTATCGTCAAATGTTTTCCAGCGGTTGGTAAACTTGGCAAGCACGTTATTGCCTACTGCTTTGTAAGCAGAACTGTTTTCAATCACGTTGGCATTGTATGTTTTGCTGCCATACGAAAAATTGATAAAAATAGTCAAATCGAAATTTTTATAAGTAAACTGGTTATTGAACCCTCCAAAAAAAAGCGGTTGGTTGTTGCCAAGAACAATCCTATCGTCTCCTGTAATAGCAGTATCCATAATCCCTTTGCTCGGTGTTAATTTTTTCAATTTCATTACCCCGGGTGCCACGCCTTGGCCAATTACGGCATTGTCATACATTATCCCTTGTTTAAGCACCCACTTAGCATGGGTTGGGTCTGAAATATTAGAAAGCGTACGGTCAAAATCGTCCACTGTATAAAAGCCGTCGTTTAAATATCCATAATATTGCCCTACGGGCTTGCCTACTTGTACCCAGAAATCGTCGCCGGCAGTACCCCAGGCAGAGGTTTGTCCATAAGGGACATCGGTTTGCAATTCCTTGATTGTATTTTTATTGGATGAGATATTAAAGCTAGCCGTGTAGGTAAAATCTTTTTTCTTTATAAGCACGCTGGTCAATTGCAATTCCACGCCCTTGTTCTCCGTTTTGCCTATATTCTGGTACTGGGTAATATACCCAGTTTGCTGCGGTATATTACTGTTCAGCAGCAAATCTTTTGTATGGTTTATGTAAAAATCAAGCGAAAGGCTTAGCCTGCCCTTGAATAGCTCCATGTCAAAGCCTAGGTTGCGGGAAATAATTGTCTCCCATTTCAGGTTGGCATTGGCCAAATTGGCCGAGTACAAACCAGGACTATTAGAAGCATCCGTAACAGCATAGCCCGCATTGGTAGCACTTGTGGTAAGCATTGTTTGGTACAATATGCTGTTGATAGGCACCCTATTGTTGCCCGCATTGCCATAACTGAGCCTCATTTTCAAGTAGCCAAGCCATTTAAGCTTCAAATCCTGCATAAATTGCTCATCGCTCATCCTCCAGGCAAACTGTGCCGAAGGGAACGTGCCCCAGCGCGTTGCTGATGCAAATTTTGAAGAGCCATCCCTTCTTACAGAAACATTCAAATTGTACTTGCCCCTATAAGAATACATTGCCCGGCCAAAAAAAGACAAAAGCCTATCGCCGTATACACTACTAGTAGGCGCAGCCTGTATGGCTCCTGCTGGCGGGTTGGCTTGCTGCACATTGGCAAATGCCTGGTCGGCAGATACAGAAGTTGGGAAATATTTAATTGACTGGTCGTAGCTAGTAGCGTCGTTTTGGTTGGTTTCTTGCCCTACCAGCAAATCCAATGTATGGGTGGGCGAAACAATTGCCCTGTAATTAAGCGTATTGGTGTTGCTTACAGTTTTGGTATTGATATTGTTCAATGTTATATACGGCATGGCAGCATTAAGGGTTTGCGTATTGGCTACCTGAAAAGTGCTTAACCCAAAGAAAGAATTCAATTTCCTGTCCAACACATTGTAGCCCAAGATGCTGGTAAATATCAATTTAGGGGTTATGGTATAAGTAAGTGTTCCACTCGTGAACAGTACATTTGTATAAAGGTTCTTTGCCCCGCTTTTTGCTGCTGTTACGGGGTTGCTCAGGTTCACGGTGGCATCATAAACACCTTCCTCATCGCCGCTTTGCACATTGATTAGGCCATTGTCATAAGGCTGGAAGCGCACGATGTTTTTCAATGTATTGTATGCCGAGGAAGTGGTGGCATCTGCTGTGCCTGTGCCTGTAACCAGTTGCTGGCTATAACGTGCATTAACCCCTACTTTAAATTTATTGGAAATTTTTGTCTCGAACCTGAAGCTTCCAAGCGTGCGTTTTAGCCCAGAATTAAGCATTACGCCTGCTTCTTTGTAGTTGTTCATGGAGGTATAGTAAGTAGTGCCCTCGCCACCACCGCTTAAAGAAATTACTTGCGAGTTAGAACCAGCAGTTTGCCCAAAAACCCTGTCTTGCCAGTCGGCCATTGGCATGCTTTTATAAATATCCAAATCGTTATAAGCACCATATTTTTTAGCGAATGCATTGGCGGTGTCTGTCAAAAAATATCCATTGTTGTGCAGATGGGCCAGCTCGTATTGATACTGCACAAAATCGTAAGGCTTCATCACGTCTATTTCATTTGTTACTTTCCTTGCGCCTGCATAAGTATTGAAAGTAACAATGGAACGTCCTCTTTTGCCAGACTTGGTGGTAATCAACACCACCCCATTGGCACCCCTTGCACCATATATGGAGGTAGAAGCCACGTCTTTTAGTACATCAATCGTCGCAATCTCGTCTGGTGCCAATATAGAAAGGGCATTTTCAAGCTGCACCCCATCTACTATATACAGGGGAGAATTATCTTGCGTAAGGGAAGTTCCACCACGTACCTTTATGTTTATATCGGCACCGGGCGCACCTTCCGTCCTAGTTACAGAAACGCCGGCCAGTTTGCCCGCCAATGCTTCTGCCACCGAGCTTACCGGGAAGTCTTTCAAATCTTTTTCTGTAACTGAGGATATAGAGCCAGCTAGTTTGCTTTTCGCAACACTGCTATAGCCAATGTTTACCACCACCACTTCATCAAGCATTATTTTGTCTTCTTGCAATACAATGGTTAGTTCTGTTTGCGAAGCAATAACAACGGTTGCACTTTTAAACCCTATATGCGAAGCAACAAGTGTTAAATTCCCTTTACCAGTTATTGGCAAGTCAAACTTGCCGTTTTTCATGCTTTGGCCGCTAATTGTAGTACCAAGAAACTTCAAAGTGGCTCCTTCTATGCCAACTTGGTCTTTGTTTACCACCCTTCCCGTAATCCTTCGTTGTAGCTGGGCCCATCCATTTATACAAATGGATAGCAGTAGGGCAAATGCAAATAAACTTTTTTTCATACGGCGTATTTAATTAAACCCGTGGTTTTATCCATGGAAGCAAAGTAGGCAGCATTATTGTTTCTTTTATTTCTCAAGCAATGCAACAGCAACGAGATATATTTTATAGCAATGCAACAATGTTTATAAACTTATTTAAAATGGCATCAACAATTAAAACAGCAAATTTCCGATAGAATTAGGTTTTAATGTGTATTTAAGGTTGTCAAAAATTGGTTTATAAGGTTTAAAAATTGGTTTACAGGTATAATTTGGACTTTTTCAAAGTTTTATTGGGTTGCAGAATAAATTTTAGCTAATAGATCTGTGCGTGTACGTTGGAATGGTTGGCAGCAAGGGGTGAATAACTAGGCGTAATTTTTTGAAATTACAAATTAAAGCAATACACGTTCATAACAATGCTATAATAATACACGCAATCTTGGAACGCAACTTTCCCATATTTCAAAAAGTGGACAATTTTTTACCCAATTGTATAGTTTATAAAAGTATTGCAGAAAAAAAATTGGAAAAGCTACAAGTGGTAAATATTTATAACAACAAAAATGACATTAGTCTAAATGATTATGAAAAAACTTAAAAAGTTATTTTACTCCTGCAGAAAGTCAGGCTCCAACTTTCTAATAGTTTTATTGAAACACATTTTCTATCGTGCCAAAAGGAAAAATATAGTTGCAGACCATAATGCAATTATAAAAGGAGTTAGCAATATTATTATCAAAGGATTTTTAAAAGTTGGCATATCTCCTGTTGGATTTACACACAATAAAGATGTAACCCTTTTAAATGTAAGTGGGAAATTAGAAATTCTCGGTGATGTCTCTATTGGCAGAGGTTGTAGATTTGATATAGGCAATCGTGGGCTGGTAACATTAGGAAATGGAACATTTATAAATCCATTTACTTCTGTGGTTATTATGCATAAATTGGAGATAGGAGAAAACTGTGCAATATCTTGGAATTGTCAATTTTTAGATGAAGATTTCCATAAGATCAATTATGAGGGTAAAAAGGAATTTAGTGATAATGGAATAAGCATTGGCAATAAAGTTTGGATTGGGACAAATGTATCTATCTATAAAGGCACGACAATCCCAAGTGGGTGTGTTATCGCATCCAATTCAGTAGTCAAAGGAGTATTTAGCGAAGAAAATATGCTTATTGCAGGTAATCCAGCAAAAATTTTAAAGAAAAACATTTCGTGGGAAGTTTAAAGTTTTGCGAAGATTATTATCACTGATGGGCTATACTTACCGCAAGCGTTCTATACCAAATAATTAGTGGCTACTGCTGCACGCTAGTGCCAACTTCACAAAGTTTTGACTTGCATTATCAAGAGGATAGAACCAAACCTTACTCCGCGTAACCCCTTCTTGCTACGCCAGACTGTATGTAAATCTCGTAACTTGCTTGCCCGCTACTTTTTCAAATATCAATAAAATTAATTTTAACCTTGCACTTACTATTTTTTTGTCATTGCAACTAGTCGATATTGCCCGTATCAATAAATACAGTACCAACATTTTGATGATAAATCTCCAATAATTTTAATACTGCCTTTTTACCTTCTTCGCCTAAGTCAAGGGAAAAATTGTTTACGTATAAATCAATATGCTTTCGCATAACAGTCTCGCTCATTTCTTGTGCATGTTCGCGGATATAGTCGGTAAGTTGAGGATAATGGGCGAATGCAAATTCAATACTTTTCTTTATCAGTGTATCTATCTGCAAGGCAGTTTTTTTACCAATCCTTTCATGGGCAATGATGCCGCCTAAGGGGATAGGCACATGGAGCTTTTCCTCCCAATAAGCACCCAAGTCAATCAATTTTACCAAGCCTTTATCCTGATAAGTAAATCGGTTTTCGTGTATGATAACACCTGCCGTTACATGACCGCTTAATACCGCATTTTCTATCTCATTAAAAACAAAGAATTGCTTTTTGGTAGCTTTAGGAAAAGCTAAGGAAAACAACAGGTGTGCAGTGGTGTTAATGCCCGGTATGGCAATAATGTTATTGTTAATGGCAGCCTCCAAATCTGCAGGGGCTATTTCTTTGTTGCTTATTAAAAGTGGACCCACGCCCATGCCCAAAGCACCGCCACTGTTTAGCACTTTGTATTGCTGTAGCACCAATGGCAACACGCCATAGCTTATTTTGGAAATGTCAAGTTTGCCAGCTTTTGCCCATTCGTTCAGGGTTTGTACGTCTTCTAATTGCACATCAAAATCCAAGCCTTCCGTGTCAATTTTCTTGTTCACAAGGGCATCAAAAATAAAAGTATCGTTAGGGCAAGGAGAAAATCCGAGGGAAATAGCCATATATTTTAATTTTTTTGGAACAAAGGCATAGTCGCAGTAGCGCTAAGAAAAAAGAGTTTTTTTTTGTCCTGTATTGAATCTTTCTTTCTTCGTGGTTAACCTTCTACCCTTACTCTACTCCAGATTGTATCATATCTACAAAATCTAGCAAAGTTTGGTTCAAATTGGTTATTGCTTCTTGTATCTTCCATTTGCTTTTGTCTCTTTCGCCAATGTAATTGCTGATACCCCTTAGTTGTATATAAGGAATACCAATATCGTTGCACACATAATGAAGTGCTGCCCCTTCCATGCTTTCAATACTTGGGATGTACAATTCTTGTAACTGAGCTATTCGTTTTGGGCGGGTAGTAATTTCATTTGCAGTAATGGCTGCAACTTCTGGCAAATGTAAAATATTTACATCTTGCAAGAAACTATTCACCAGCCGTGCATTGGTAAAAGGAGCCACATCTCGTTGCACAAAACCCATCGCAAACAAATCTTTCCATGCCCCATTTTCTTCCACGCCAAAATCGCCCAATATTTCTTCGCTTACGGCTACTACTTTCCCTAAAGGCAAGGACGAATCGAAAGCCCCTGCAATACCCACTTGGATTACCAATGTGGGCTGGTGTTGCAATGCTAACTTTGTTAACGAAACTGCTGTAGCCAACATGCCAACGCCAGTAATATGAAATTGAATAGGGGCAACCCCTTTTAGTTCTTCTGCTGCTAACGCTACTTCCATCGAAGTGGCAGCAATAACGAGTATTTTCATGTTGCAAAATTGCAGTAAAAAAACAGGAGGCAATGAAGCAAGTAAGCCAAGAATAGTAAAACTTTCTATTTCGTAAGAAATAGGTTGCTAATGCTATATTATTGTTTATTTTCTATCATTACTTTTGATAATGTATAAAAGAAATTCAATCTTTACCTTTACATGGCTACTGCCATTGGCATTATTAGCACAAAAGCAAGACAGCCTGCAGGAAATAACGGTGCAGTCATTTCATTACAACAAACAATGGCAGGATGTGCCAGCCGCTATTGCAGTTATCAACGAAAAGAAACTACAACAAATTGGCACTTCATCCCTGCTATCTGCCATAAATACTGTGCCGGGCGTAAGGATGGAAGAACGCAGCCCCATAAGTTTTCGCATAGCAATGCGTGGCAGTGTGTTGCGGTCTCCGTTTGGGGTAAGGAACATCAAAGTATATTGGAACAATATGACATTGACAGATGGCGGAGGCAATACCTATCTCAACCTAATTGATGTTACGCAATTATCGTCAGTGGAAATAGCCAAGGGTGCAGCCGCCAGTATGTATGGTGCAGGCACTGGCGGGGTAGTTTTATTGCAAACAATCAATCAATTTACCGTAAAGCCTAACCATCAATTCACCGCTAATATAAATGGTGGCAACTTTGGCTTGCTGCAAGAATCGGTAGGTTGGAAATACCAAAACATAAATTTTAGTTCCCAGTTACTTCAAAGCCACCAACAAAGTGATGGGTACAGGCAACAATCTGCCTCGCACAAAGACAACCTTACTTGGAATGCCTCCTTTAAAAAAGCCAGCCAGCAGTTTGATGTTATTAGTTTTTATACAAGGCTATACTACCAAACCCCAGGGGGCATTACGCTTGCCCAAATGCAGCAAAATCCCACATTAGCCCGGCAGCCTAGCGGCAGCCAGCCAGGTGCGGTGCAGCAGCAAGCCGCCATTTACAACAACACATTTTTTGTGGGGCTGCACCACCAGTACCATATTAACCGGTCTTTTTCTACCGATGCCGCCATTGTTCTTCACCATACCTTGTTCAAAAACCCATTTATTACCAACTACGAAACAAGGCACGAAACCAATATGGGGGCAAATGGAAAGCTTATTTATCAGCACCAACTAAAACAAATTCAACTGCAATGGATTACAGGTGGTGAAATATTGAGCAACCACGCCATTATTGAAGATGACGGCAACCGTGGCGGCGAGCCAGACACCATACAACTGAAAGACAATACATACAGCAGCCAATGGTTTGGCTTTTCCCAGATACAATTCACTGGCAAAAAATGGGATGCACAGTTTGGGGTAAGTGCCAACAACCAACAATTCCGCTATAAAAGACTAACAGACGGCAACACTGGATTCACGCATAAAAATACAGCTATTGTGTTTATGCCAAGGTTATCGGTAGGTTATAAGCTATTGCCTTCTGTAACTGGTTATGCCACCATCGGAAAGGGTTTTAGCCCACCTTCACTGCAAGAAATTCGCCCAAGCAACCGTGTATTTAACACCGAATTGCAGCCAGAATATGGCTGGAATGCTGAGATAGGCTTTAAGGGTGGTTTATTTAGCCACAGGCTTTTGTTTGATGTAAACTATTACCATTTCCATTTGCAAAACACCATTGTAACCCGCAACAATACCGATGGCACACAGTATTTTGCCAATACGGGTACTACCCAACAAAATGGCACTGAAGTTTGGTTGCAGTACCAGTTGCTAAAAAAGCCTAGTAAGCTATTAAAAGCAATCCGCTTATCAGAAAGTTATAGCTACCAGCCTTACCGCTTTATCAATTACCAGCAAGTGAATAGCAATTTTTCTGGCAATCGCCTTACTGGGGTTCCTGTAAACTGTAGTGTAAGCAGCCTATCTGCCGAGCTAAACAAAGGCTGGTTTATGAATATTTCTTATAATTACACCTCATCAATCCCCTTGACTGATGCAAACGATGCATTTGCCAATGCCTATCATTTACTACAAACAAAAGCTGGCTGGGCAGGAAAATGCAAGTCAACCACCATTGAAATATATGTGGGAGGGGACAATTTATTGAACGAGGTTTATAGCCTAGGGAATGACATTAACGCTGTTGGAAAAAGGTTTTACAACCCTGCCGCTGGCATTAATTTTTATGGCGGGTGTAGATTGGGTTTTCAGTGAGGACTTATTGCATAAAACCTTTGAAATGATTTGATTTTATTTATACCTCCCTACTGATAACGCGTACATACTTGTAGAATTATTTACAGATACCATCCTGATATTAATGGTTTTGTCGGTTGCCGTGCCTTTAAAAACAAGGCCCATGGGGGCATCGTCAACAGGGCTTGTCATCACCAACACTGTACCATGACCAATGCCACTTGTTTTGGTGCGGCTATCGTTAAAATGGGCAGCTAGGCCAGAATCGTCAAACAAAGGCACAGCATACACATGATAGGCAGCCAACACTTTTTTTATTTCCCCATCTGGCACAGCAGGGTAATAGCTACGCAAACCTGCTTCATTCAATAATTGGGGGGCTTCTTCCAGCACCATGAAATGCCCATTATATTTCGTGCCGGGACCATTGCCAAAAGCCAATACATCCCCGGGCAGGCTTTTTGCGAAACCACCCTTTCGCACCCCATTGTAAATGCCTATTTTGGGGTATTTTGAATGGTTGTATGTATTAATAGCCTCAGAGTCTATATTTCCAGAAACATATATCCAGCCCTTATCTACCCAAACAGGCAATGTTGGGAAACTAATGGCAAAACCATAAGCAGTAGATACATACCCCTTGGCAGCAAATAAGCTATTATGTGCTGTTTTTACCGCATAAATCAAATCTAGGTAAGCATTCTTATCTGCCGAGCCATCACCAACAGCCGATAATAGCCTAGATCCATAGCCAACACAGTCAACAGTAGCAGTAAATGTTTTTGTTTCGTTGTTATAAAAAGTATTGGGGCATTTATTTGGCCATATACTTTGCAGGTTATCTGCGCCATAATTGGCATAAGCACTAGCTTTCACATAATAACTAGGCATATCGGCCTCATCTTCCTTATGGGGGTTCCAATAACGCTGCCGGGTTTGGTAGGTTGCACCGTTATAGTCAAAACTACTATCCTGCAAGGTGATGCCTGGCACTTTAAGGTAGCCTTGCTGTATTAAAAAAGGGGCACCAATGCCTTTTGCTGCATCTAGCACAGTGGGGTAAAATGCCGAGTTGTATTTCTCGGGTGAAAAACTACCTATCTGCGTGTTGCTTACCAAAGTTTCGTTTAGTTTAGCGGGGGTTTTCTCGGCAGGGCTAGCAGCAGGGTAGTTTTTGCTACCGCAACTGTACATACTGAAAATTGTAATAACAGATAATAACTTGCAGACAGGTAATTTCATTCTTTCAATTTACTTAAAACAAATCCTAAGCAGTAGGAGATAAATTGCGGCTATATGGTAATAGTACCGTTCACCGATTTTTTGTAACAGTTGAACGGGAACTTTATTTCAGAAAAAGAGAAGGGATGTTTCTTGAGGTAGGGAAGCCCAATATCCCTTAGCGAAGCTACCAGGTGCATAAAAGTCTCCCAATTAGCAACTGATGTTTAGCTAGAAACAACCTTGTAATAGGTACACTTTGCTTTATTCGATGGGCAATACCCATCGATATTATATAACACCCCTTCGGGGCTTTACAACACTATTTGCAATAACTTGGGTGTATAGGAGTTTTTTGATTTTTTGGTAAAAAATTCACCTTAGCACAACCCTGCTCCCACCCGACCCTACTTATACAAAAAGGTAGCGCCAAATTCTTGCACAGGAGAAGGAGCAAGAAGGGAGAGGCAAAATGATGGCACTTATCTGGTTTTTCTAATATCACTTATACTGGGCTTTTTATTAAAATAGTTTCAGTTTTGCCAATTTTTGGTCTTTTTTGCCGCTTCAGATTTTTTTTCAAATCCTCTAAATTTTTGTAAAGGATTGATTATCAATAACATTAGCGAATTTTTAGTAGAAAAAGCGTATTATTTTATGATAATTTACTATCATTTATTAATAATTTATTGATAATAAACTGATAATAAACTAGTCATTTCATGATTATAAAGTGATAATTTATTGATAAGGAATTATAATATCCTAATTTTTAAAAATTACTATCTTAATATTAGTAAAAAAAGAACTACGATATTGCAGCCGTGACAGAAGCTTTGTAAATGCTTTGTATAAGGTGCATTTCTAGCGCAAAGATAAGGTTTTTATAAATTAGGGTACGTTTTAGGACAAATCAAAAACAGTCAGACCAAGCAAAAAACTTTTATACGCCCTATTTATAACACTAAAGCTACATTGCCAAATAACCTAAAAGAAGAAGTAATTTACTTTGCAGCATTTTTGCTATCAAAAACAAAAAGCACTTGCATAATCAAAGAACGGAAATTTGTTTGTGCAAAAAATGCTTTTGTTAGGTGATGATTTTGACGAACGTTAAGGGGACTTTAAAGAATAAATGCAGGTTTATAAGATTGCTATTACCAGATTGACAGTATGAAAATTCATAATAATATAT
>NZ_JBKHKJ010000014.1:0-124189 GCF_046546515.1 Parasediminibacterium schistidii
ATAAAAATACCGGCGAAAATAATATTATAAAAATATACAACTGTTCTCGTTTTGGCCTCCTCTGCTTGCTCCCGCTCCTGTGCAAGAATTTGTCGCTACCTTTGTGGTTAAGTGGGGCAGGATGGGAGCAGGCTTGTGCTAGGGTGAAGTTTTACTAAAAAAGTAAAATTTTTATGCACCCCATATAATCACAGTTGTACGCAGCAACACCTCAAAAAAAGAATTAGCCAATAATTGCTTATACGCACGATGTGCTTACTTTTGGCATCCCTAAAATGATTTTTTATAAATAAAAGCACTGGGCTTGCCCGTGCTTTGTTTTTTTGCAAATAACACATGGAATTAAGTAAAAATTTTGAGCCTGCATTAATTGATAACAAATGGTATGGGCATTGGATGGACAAGGGGTATTTTAGTAGTAAGCCCGATGGCCGTGAGCCTTATACAATAGTGATGCCGCCGCCTAATGTAACAGGCGTACTACACATGGGGCACTGCCTTAACAATACCATCCAAGATATATTGATACGCCGGGCAAGGATGCAAGGCAAAAACGCTTGCTGGGTACCTGGTACAGACCATGCTTCCATTGCTACCGAGGCAAAAGTTGTAGGCATGTTGCGGGAGCGGGGTATTGCCAAATCTTCCTTGTCTAGGGATGAATTTTTGGGGTATGCATGGGAATGGAAAGAAAAATATGGCGGTATTATCCTGCAACAACTGAAAAAGATTGGTTGCAGCCTCGATTGGGACCGAACTTCCTTTACAATGGACCCAGATTATTACCAATCTGTTATCCAGGTATTTATAGACCTGCATAAAAAAGGGCTTATTTACCGTGGCAAGCGCATGATAAACTGGGACGTAAAAGCCAAAACAGCCCTTAGCGATGAAGAAGTAATAAGGAAAGAGACAAAGCAACAGCTGTATTATTTAAAATATGCGTTGGTAGATGCAGATGGTTTGCCATTGACCAATAGCTCCCCTTTAGGGGATGGGGGTATTATCATCGCCACCGTCCGCCCCGAAACCATCATGGGCGACACAGCCATTTGCGTACACCCAGATGATGAACGATATAAGCACCTGCATGGCAAATATGCGATTGTACCATTGGTTAACCGCAAGATACCCATTATAACCGATGAGTACATAACCATGGATTTTGGTACTGGTGCATTGAAAGTAACACCTGCACATGATACCAATGACTACCAACTTGGCCAAAAGCATAAGTTGGAAGTAATAGATGTACTGAATGACGATGGCACTATTAGTGCCGAAGCGGGCATTTTGGTTGGAGAAGAACGATTTGCCGCTAGGAAAAAAATAGTAGAAATACTAAAAGAAGGTGGCTTTGTAGAAAAAATTGAAGAATATGTCAGTGAAGTAGGGTATAGCGAAAGGACAGACGTGGTAGTGGAACCACGCCTTAGTCTGCAATGGTGGGTAAGCATGAAACAATTGGGCGAGCCAGCGTTGAAAGATGTAATGGAAGAAGCCATTAAGTTCTACCCACCTAAGTTTAAAAACCTCTACCGTAGCTGGATGGAGAACATAAAAGATTGGTGCATTAGCCGCCAGTTGTGGTGGGGGCATAGGATACCGGCCTGGTATGATGAAAACGGTAATTTTTATGTGTCAGAAAATGCTGATGGGGCTTTGGCTTTGGCGAAAAAAGATAACCCTGCTATTACTATTGAACAATTAAAGCAAGACGAAGATTGCCTGGATACTTGGTTTTCTAGTTGGTTATGGCCTTTTGAAGTATTTAAAGGGCTGAGCAACCCTGGTAATGAAGAGGTTAACTACTATTACCCCACCAATACCCTTGTAACTGCCCCGGAAATCATTTTCTTTTGGGTAGCTAGGATGATTATGGCAGGGGAGGAGTACATGAAAGTAAAGCCTTTCAACGAGGTATATTTTACAGGTATTGTGCGGGACAAGCTGGGCAGGAAGATGAGCAAAAGCCTTGGCAATTCGCCTGATTTGTTGGGGTTGATTGACCAATATGGCGCAGATGCTGTTCGTTTTGGCATTATGATAGCTTCCCCTGCGGGTAATGATATTTTGTTCGACGAATCGGCTTTGGAGCAGGGACGTAATTTCAATAACAAGTTGTGGAATGCTTTGAAGCTGGTGAAGATGTGGGCAGGCCGTGTACCCCCATCCCCTAAAGGAGGGCAGGAGCAGCCTAGCACTGATGACTTACGACTTACTACTTATGACTCTGTTTTTCCTGTTGATTGGTTTAATAGCCGCTTGAATGAGGTAAAAGCACAAGTTGAAATATTGATGGCTCAATTCAAATTGAGCGAAGCGTTAAAAACCATCTACTCCTTGGTTTGGGACGATTTCTGTAGTTGGTATTTGGAGTGGGTAAAACCAGGTTTCGAGCAACCCATCAGCAAAGAAGTATATGACAAAACAGTTGGCTTTTTTGAAGAATTGATGCAATTACTGCATCCATTCATGCCGTTTGTTTCTGAAGAAATTTATCATTTGCTAAAAGAGCAGGATGATGATTTGTGCGTGAAGCTATATGGTGCTGTTATTAACCCTGACACTGCTATTTTGGAGGGTGGCGAATTATTAAAGCAAGTAATCAGTGCTTTGCGTGATGCGCGCAACAAGAACCAGATAAAACCCAAGGATACCATCCAATTGCACATCCAAACAAATAACAAGGATAATTACAAAGCAATTGAAAGCATTCTTAGCAAACAGGTAAATGCCGCAGTCATTACTTATGCCGATAGCACGGTTGCTAACACCATTGTGGTGGCTGTAGAAAGGGATAAGTTTTATATAGAAAGCGAAAAAGCCTTAGACACTACTGCTTTGAAACAAGAACTTTTAAAAGACCTTGCACATCAAAAAGGCTTTTTAGAATCTGTGGTAAAGAAGCTAGGCAACGAGCGTTTTGTTCAGAATGCAAGGCCAGATGTAATAGAACTTGAACGCAAAAAGCAATCGGATGCCGAAGCAAGGATAAAAACAATAGAAGAAAGCTTGGCAAATATTTAAAGCGTTTCCTAACCTTTATAGGGTTTTGAACCCTATAAAGGTTTGCAAGAAAATTGGGGGTATAGTTGCAAACCTTCAAAAGGTTGGCAACTACTAATATACAAATAGGGGTTACAAAAATTTACCTAGGGCGTTTATAACTTTCGGGCGGTTTATTTATCAAAACCCTTATTTTCATCATTATTTAAATACGATATGCAGCTTTCCTACCGAGCCATTTATTTGCGAAACATATTTTCTATACTCCTGTCATTTGCTTTTGCTAGTACTTGTTTTGCCCAAGGTGGTGAAGTCGGGCTGCTGAATAACATCAACCCTGATAACCCATCATCCAAGTTCTGGCAAGTTACTTCCGCTTCTGTATATCCTATTTCTGTAGGTATTCCTGCCGGGTTATTAGTTCTTGGCTACCTTCGGCAAGATAAAAACGAGCAACGGAAAGGTTGGGAAATAGTGGGGGCTTTGGCGGTGAACACGGTTATTGCGCAAGGAATGAAGTATGCCATTAATCGTAACAGACCATACACAAAATACCCGGACATTATCCACCCTTATGATGCGAGTGAGGAAGGCAAATCCTTCCCATCTGGTCATACTTCTACTGCTTTTGCATTGGCAACATCTTTGTCTATCGAATACAAGAAATGGTATGTTGTTGTCCCTGCCTATGCTTATGCAGCAAGTGTAGGTTACTCTCGGTTGTATTTAGGTGAGCATTATCCTACTGATGTTTTGGCAGGTGCAGCCATTGGTGCAGGAAGTGCATACCTTAGCCACTGGCTAGAGAAAAAAATATTCAAAAACAAATAACCACTTATCCATGGATCCAGTTTCTTCGCCCATAACAATTAGGACGGCTATTTTTTCGGATCTACCCTTAGTACAAGATATAGCCCACGCTAGCTGGCCATCAGCATACAGTAAGATTATATCTAAAAAACAAATAGACTACATGCTGGAAATGATGTACAGCCTCGAGTCTTTAGAAAAGCAAGTATTTGAGGGCAACCAATTTATCTTGGCAGAAAAAGATGGAGCCGCCATCGGATTTGCTTCTTTCATGTTTAGGGAAAATGGTGTGTACAAACTAAGCAAACTATACCTGTTGCCTGAAGCAAAAAATACAGGTGTGGGAAAAGCCCTTTTAAAAGAGATAATTGCAAAGGTGATTAGCCTAGGGGGGAAAGAACTGATTTTACAAGTAAACAGGCAAAACAAAGCAGTTGGGTTTTACGAGAAAATGGGCTTTGAAATATTGTATGAGTTCGATTTTAATATAGGTGAAGGATATGTTATGAAGGATTATGTAATGTCGTTAAAATTGTGATTAATCTATGCCCTTAATTTTTCTTACCTTAAAACTTTGTGCCTCTTTGTGTCTTCGTGGCTTTGTAGCAGATTAACCAAAATTGCACCAGTGTAATAGCTATTTGCCAAATAACTGCTTGATTGCATTGTTTTATTTGGCTATTAACCCCTAATCCCCTTATTTTGCACCCGGAGAGATGGCAGAGCGGTCGATTGCGGCAGTCTTGAAAACTGTTGACTGTTACAGGTCCGGGGGTTCGAATCCCTCTCTCTCCGCCAGTACATACAAAAATGCCTTGCAACCAATAGCTTGCAAGGCATTTTTGTATCCCCTAGGAAATAAATGGCATATTAGGTCGATATGCAGTGGGTAAGGTATTTAATATTTGTTGTAAAAATGAAAGGTACACACTGACTACTCACAACTGACATCTCACCACTTACCTTTGCAAGTAAATGATTACTCCTTCCACCATAGAGCAAATAAAAAGCCGCCTCGACATCATAGATGTTGTTGGTGAGTTTGTGAAACTAAAGAAACGGGGGAGCAATTACTTGGGTAACTGTCCTTTCCACAACGAAAAAACGCCTTCTTTTACCGTATCGCCCGCTAAAGAGTTGTATAAATGTTTTGGTTGTGGCAAAAGTGGCAATACCATTACGTTTGTGATGGAGCATGAAAAACTAAGCTATGTAGAAGCACTTAGATGGTTGGCTGCCCGCTACAACATAGAGGTAGAGGAAACACAGGTAAGCAACGAGCAGAAACAACTGATACAAGTTGCAGACAGCTTGTATATTATCAACAGTTTTGCAGCAAAGTTTTTCGACAACCAGTTGTTTAATACCGAGGATGGGCAAGCCATAGCCATGAGCTACCTTAAGCAACGGGGCTTCAGGGAAGAAATACTCAAAAAATTCCAAATAGGATATAACCCTGCCCAGCGGGATACCTTGGCCAAAGAACTGATTGGCAATCAATTTAACAGGGAATTACTGCCCCGCACAGGGCTTGTGGCGGTACGCAACGAAACAGAGCTGGTTGACAACTACCGTGGGCGTATCATTTTCCCTATACACAGCAACAGCGGCAAGATAATAGGGTTTGGGGCAAGGGTAATTGGAAAGGCCGAGAAAGCACCCAAGTACATCAACACGCCGGAAAACGAACTTTACTCTAAAAGCAAGATTCTCTACGGTTCCTACTTTGCCCGGCAGGCTATTGACAAGCAAGACGAATGCTTGCTGGTAGAGGGCTACACCGATGTAGTAAGCCTTCACCAGGCAGGCATTGAAAATGTGGTGGCAAGCGGTGGCACATCGCTAACTATTGACCAGCTAAGGCTGGTAAAAAAATATACCAGCAACCTTACAATTATTTATGATGGGGACAGTGCAGGCATAAAAGCCGCTTTGCGTGGGCTAGACATGGCATTGGAAGAAGGCCTTAACGTGAAACTGGTATTGATACCAGACAATGAGGATCCCGATAGCTATGTAAACAAAGTAGGCACGGCTGCCTTCCAGCAGTTTATTGCTAACAATAAAAAGGATTTTATCCTTTTTCAGTTGGAGGTAATGCTGAAAGATGCAGGGACAGACCTAACCAAGAAAAACACACTCGTAAACCAGATTGCTGAAACCATCAGTAAAATAAACAAGGCTGAGGATTTTACCAAGCAGCAAGAATACATCAAGCAATGTGCTGCTTTGTTGAAAATAGACGAAGCCGGGTTAATTACGCTAGTTAATAAAATAAAAAGGGACAAAGTAGCTAAGGAAGACAAGAAATTGTCTTTGGACGAGCTAAACAACCAGCTTACAACCGATCAGCAAGAAACTAGCACACTTGACGATACCAGTTTCTTAATAAGCGCAGACGAAAAACAGGAACAGAATATTATAAGGGTATTACTTGATTTTGGTTTGAACCAGTTTACGGAAACAGAAACGGTTGCAGAATACATATTTGCTGGCTTGCAGGACTTCCCTTTCGAGAACCCCCAATTGGAGCAGCTATTAGAACGCTACAAAACAGAATACCGCCAGGGTTTAGAACCTTCTACCAAAACATTTCTATATTCTGAAGACAAAGAAACGCGGGAACTGGTTATTGCAATTACGCTTTTCCCTTATGAATTAAGTTCCAATTGGGATAAATTGTACGTGGGCAAAACCATTACCAATCAGGACAATAGCCACCAGGATGTCTTGACGAGCATGAATTATTATAAGCTGTGCAAGCTAAAGAAGATGTTTAAGCAAAATCAAATTGACTTAGAAAAAGCCACTAAGGAAGAAGCAACCCTACTTATAAAAATTCATTTCGATTTACAAAAAATGGTAAAGGAGATAACAAAAGAGGGAGGAACAGTAATTCTAAAATAATTTTCACAATAAATTAATATTGAATTAGTTTAAGTATATATTTGCAATGCCTTGATTGTAAAATGCAATGCTGTAGAAATAGGACGCCCTCTCTCTGTTGCTTGCTAAATGAAAAATTCGGAGGATTTTACGAACTTTTTTTAAAGTATCTCAACTTCCTTTGAAACCTGACCTCCAACGATAATTTTGCCCTCTAGCGATTGCTGCCATTTGAAAAAGCCCATCTTTCTTTGTTGCTCATGCGAAAATATACAACGAACTTAAAGGTTATCCTTTAAGTTTTTTTTATTAAATGATGCCAAAGACGTATTCAGCAAGCTAAAAGCCTTGTCAACATTAGGTTTTGTGGCTATTAAGCTATTACGCCCAATATGCAGATTAAACGATTTTTTCCAAAAATATACCAAGTACATTTAAAAAACTTCGCGTAGGTCTTCGCTTTCCCCTCCGAGGAGGGGTAGGGGTGGGGGTGGGTTTATTGACAATATATTAATCTGTGCTTCTTTTGAATAGAAGCTTAGAGTAACGAAAAGAGAAGATTTGAAATGCACTGAATGTGCTTTTCTACTAAGTTTTAATTTTAGCTAATCTATCATTTTTTCTTTGTGCTAGTTTGTGGGAATATAAATATTGTGGTGGGCAGAAACAAAACATTTGTGATTATTCGTGCATTAATGGCAGCAAAACAAAAGTTCCGTGCAAAAAAAAGGGTCTCCCTGTAGAAACAGGACGACCTCTAACGATTGCTTGCCATATGAAAATTCTTAAAAATAAATTTTGGCCTTTTGAAGTGGCGTAACTTTTATGCCTGAAACCTATCTTGTTATTTTTATTTAGAAACTTAACAAGTTGTTTTTTTTGTTTTGTTACACAAATGTAGGGTGCATTTGCGCATGGTAGAAACCAACTTGCAGCCAGTTTTATGATGCCTAACCTTTGTTGTGAACACTGAAAGCCCCATCATCATTGGTTTTCAGCTAAAAAATACAATTATGCCCAACTAAAAATAAATGTAAATAAAACACTTATAAAAGCTAAAATAGTTTGTAAATAAGCTAAAATAAGTTATATGGGTTTTAAGATTTCCAACTTTGAAAAGTATATTTGCAGTGAACATAATAGGCGGAAAGTTCCGTGCAAAAAAAAGGGTCTCCCTGTAGAAACAGGACGACCTCTAACGATTGCTTGCCATATGAAAATTCTTAAAAATTATTTTTAGCCTTTTGAAGTAGCGTAGCTTTTAAAAAAGCCTTATTACGTTTTTAATCTTTAACAAGAACCTATTTTTTTGTTTTGTTACACAAATGTAGGATGCACTTGCAGGACTTGGAAACCAACTTATACATCATTTAATGATAGCAAAATGATTTTTAAATGATAAAACCTAAGCCCTTATTGGGTTTTATGCTGTTTGTTCAATGATGCCCAACGCAAATAAATGTTATTGAAATACTTATTTTTTCTGCTACTTAGGTGCCAGTTTGGTGATAGTGGCACAAATGCATGAAGACATAAAGCGACACAAATGTTTAAGAAAAATAGAATTACACAGCTTTTAATCCTTTTTTGCTTAGTGCTGCTTCGAGCCTTAGTACCTTTGTGGCTATCTTACTTTGCTTTAACCATTACTTCACCCCACCTTGTCCCAATAGGTCTTGCTATATGCCAATGGGCTGATGCCATAATGCAATTTGAACTGGCGGTTAAAATTTGAAACATTGTTGAACCCGCACTCATAACAAATCTCGCTGATGTTCTTTTCTCCCGAAACCAGCAATTTGCTGGCATGGCTTAGCCGGAGGTCGTTTAAATATTGGGCGAACGTTTTACGAGTACGCTGGCTGAAATAGCGTGAAAATGCGTTGTCAGACATATTGGCTACTTTGGCCACTTCCGTCCTGCTGATGTCGTTGGCAAAGTTTTTCATCAGGAAGTCCAGCACCTTATGCATCCGTTCGGATTCTTTTTCATTTATTCCCGTTAATCCTCCGCCAGATATGAAATGGCAATCGGCAGATGCAGCAAGCAACTGCAATATTTCCAACAGTTTAATTGCTCTGGCAAATCCAGACAATTCTAGTAGCTCAAATAGCAGTTCGCTTGCCTTCTTATTGGTGTTGCCTGTAATTTCAAGCCCCTGCACGCTTTTCCTGAACAGTTCTTTGATTTGTTTTGCCTCGGGCATAGAAGAAAAGATATGGCCAAAACTGTTTTCAGAAAAATGAACAACAATAGATTTTGCCCGCAAATCTGTGTTTGGCTCATAGTAAGGGACATCGTTCCTATATAAATGCGGCAGGTTTGGGCCAATTAAAGCCAAGTTGCCCGGCTGAAAATTGCTGATATTGTTGCCGATAAAACGCTTGCCCGTGCTTTCTGTAACCAGCACAATTTCATATTCTGGGTGGAAATGCCAAGGTGTGGGGTAATATGTGTATTCAAAAGATTTTACCACAAAACTTTCCTCGGCATCCTTTGGCAGGTATTCTAATACAGGTTTCATATATGGTGGATTGCTATATTTTTTTCACTTAAAACTTTGTGCCTCTTTGTGTCTTCGTGCCTTCGTGGCTAGTTAATCGAATTAATTAAATGTTACAAAAGTATCAATATTCGTTTTATTTTAGGTATAAAAGTACAGTACACCACCATAATTTCGCATCAACAAACAAAAAATATTTTCTATGCCGCACAATCACCTAGCGCCTTCGCAGGTAGCAGCCTTTCACAAGGACGGCTACATCGTTATCAAAAATTTTTGCAGCAAAGAAGAAATCAACAAGTTGTATGGCACTGCCGTTGGCGACAACGCTATGCTTAACAATGCACTGGATTTGAATGACCAGTCTGGTAAGAAAACAAAGCTGTCGCTATGGTTTACCCCTGGCAATGATGTGTTTGGTTATTTGACCCGGAGCGAAAAAATAGTACACTCAGTGGCGCAATTGCTAGAAAGTGATGCCCATGTTTGCCACTTCCATTCCAAGCTGATGCAGAAAGAACCCAAAGTGGGCGGCGCATGGGAATGGCATCAAGACTATGGCTATTGGTACAAAAACCAATTTATGTTCCCCAACCAATTAATCAGTGTAATGGTGGCACTAACGGATGCCAACAAAGAAAACGGCTGCCTGCAAGTAATAAAAGGATCACACAAACTGGGCAGGATAAACCACGGCTTTTCTGGCGAGCAAGTGGGCGCAGACATGGTAATGGTGACCAATTCCCTTAAAACAATGGAATTGGTTTACAGCGAGTTGGAAGCAGGAGACGCTTTGTTTTTCCATAGCAACCTGCTGCACCGTTCCGAGGCCAATTTATCTGAATATCCACGTTGGTCTATTATTTCCTGCTATTCATCACAGTCAAACCTTGCCTATAACGAAACTTCCACCTCTTGGAACACGCCAGTAGACGTAGTTCCCAACGAGGCTATTTTGGAATGGGAAGCACAGTCTTTGTCAGAAGCTGATTTCCTGAAAAAAGAAGACGACCCTGCTTTAAAAGAAACAGGCTGGGAAAAATCGGTTCCAGTTTCTTAAACATACACAATTTCCCGAAAGTTTAAAACTTTCGGGAAATTAAACGCATATTTAGCAACGATTGCCACATGAAAAAAGAAAGTGATTACAATGCTTCCCGTAGGAAATTTATACAACAATCTGGCTTGTTGATTGGTAGTGGGCTGTTTGCAGGAAGCCTGCTAAGCAATGCTTTTGCCGAAGGCTTAAAAAGCCATAAGCCAAAAGTGAATGCGCATTTATGGCTGTACGCCAGCAAATACCCGCCGCAATGGGACGCTACCCCTAGCTTGGAAGCCTTGTTTGCAGATATGAGCTATGCGGGCATAGACGGTGTTGAACTAATGGAATCTGTATTGCGGCATGACGATGCGGTGAAAACGCTAAACGAGCTTATAAAAAAATACAACTTCCCTGTGTCTGGCTCGTCGTATGGGGTTGGGATGAATATGTGGGATACCGACCAGCACCAAAAAATATTGGACGACATTAACGTAGTAGTTCCACGCCTAAGTCAGGTAGGCGGCAAAACATTCGGCATATCTGTTGGCGAGCCAAAAGGCATCAAAACAGAACAACAGTTGGACGCACAGGCTGTGGTGCTGAAAAAAGTATTGGCTATTTGCAAGGACAATGGCATACAGCCGAACCTGCACAACCATACCTATGAGGTGGAAAATGGGATGCACGACCTGAAAGGCACATTGGCCAGGATACCAGATGCAGCCTTGGGGCCAGATTTAAACTGGCTGATAAGGGCTGGCATTAACCCCATTGACTTTATTAATACTTACGGCAAACAGATTGTTTACCTGCACATCAGGGACCAATATGCGAATGGCACGTGGACCGAATACCTTGGGCAAGGTGTAACAGATTTCCCTGCAATTGCTGCTGCCTTAAAAAAGCAGGGCTTCAAGGGCAATGCGGCCATAGAACTTGCATTTCCTGCTGGCTTTACCCCTGTGAACCCATTGAAAGAAGACTGGAAAATGAGCAGGGAATATGTGAACAAAACCTTTGGGTGGTAGGAATTATGAGTTATGAATTATGAGTTAGGCGTTTTGAGTTATCAGGGTATCAAGCATCCCGGCTATCAATCGTTTGGCTTACTTTTTAAAAATAGTCTTTAAAGAAAATAAAACGAGTTTGCAGATGAAGATTGCCATGTTAGGTTCTGGGTTTATCGCCCGTTTTTATGCCACGTCGCTACATGCGCAAAGGCGGAAAGATTTTATTTATACCATTTATTCCAGGAATATTGATAATGCGCAGCGCTTTGCGGCAGACTACCAATTGGCGCATTTTACAGATAACATGGAGGAAGCCATCAACCACCCCGAAGTGGAAGTGGTTTTAATTTCGTTGCCCAACCATTTGCACGAAATAGCGGTGGCTGCTTGTGCCAAAGCAAAAAAGCATGTGCTATGCACCAAGCCCCTTGGCCGCACGGGTGCAGAAGCCAAGCGCATGCTGCAATTGGTAGAAGAAGCGGGCATTTTTGGGGGCTACCTGGAAGATTTGTGCTATACGCCCAAGTTCCTGAAATCTGTTGCCAGCATTCAAGAAGGGAGCATTGGCAAAGTGCTTTGGACAAAATCAAGGGAAGCGCACCCGGGCCCACACAGCGATTGGTTTTGGGACAAAGAAAAATCGGGTGGCGGAGCCATTATTGACCTTGCCTGCCACTGTGTGGAGATAAGCAGGAATTTTATTGGGAAAAATGTAAAGCCCATAGAAGTCATGTGCTGGGCAGCCACGCAAGTGCATCCCATTGAAGCCGAAGACCATGCCATAGGGTTGGTGAAATACGCCAACGGCGCCATTGGCCAGTTTGAAGTAAGCTGGACATTCAGGGGTGGTATGGATTTGAGGGACGAAGTAGTAGGCACGGAAGGCAGTATTTGGCTCAACAGTTTTTTACGCACTGGCTTTGAAGTGTTCAGTACAGGCAAGGGCGGCAACTATGTGGCCGAAAAAGCCGAAGTAAACAATGGCTGGCTGTTTCCAGTTGGGGACGAAGCACACGAGCTGGGCTACCCCAATATGTTTACGGATATGTTTGATGCCATTGAAAGCAAAAGGCAGCCACTGGAAACGTTTTATGATGGCTATATTGTAAATGCCATTTTGGATGCGGCTTTTATATCGGCCAAGACAAAACAATGGGAACCCATAGCCATAGATGATTGGCGTGGGGATGAAACCCTTGTTGAAACCGGGGCAGCATTGGTATCGTTTGACGAGGAATATTACCTGATAAAAGAAGAAGTATTGCCCAATGGGGATATAAAATTGATTTTGAAAAACAAGCAAAGCGGCGAAGTGGTACAGAAAAACAAGTAGTGTTTTTTTGCCACGAAGGCACAAAGGCACGAAACAGCACAAAGAAAAAAAATTAAAAGGTATTGGATAACATAAACGGGTTCTTTTTATTCTTCCTTATTTCTTCGTGCCACTTTGAGCCTTTGTGCCTTTGTGGCAAGAAAACTTTTTTCTTCTCTTCTTTCTTCGTGCCGCTTTGAGTCTTCGTGCCTTTGTGGCAAAAACCCTTTTTCTTCTTTCTTCGTGCCACTTTGAGCCTTGGTGCCTTAGTGGCAAAAAAACCTAAAATAAATAACGATTGCTATGGGCAACAACAACGATACAATAGCTACAGCCAATATAAATACCAAGGGCGTAAAAGCCAATACATACGACGTAATCGTGATTGGCTCCGGTATCAGCGGAGGCTGGGCGGCCAAGGAATTTTGCGAGAAAGGTTTAAAAACGCTTTTGCTGGAAAGGGGCCGCATGGTGGAACATATCAAGGATTACCCAACAGCAAACATGGCCCCGTGGGAATTTCCCCACAGGAACGTGCTGCCCAACAAGGTAAAAGAAGAAAACCCCATCGTTAGCCGTTGCTATGCCTTTGAGGAAGCTACTGAGCATTTTTTTGTAAAAGACAAGGAACACCCTTATATACAAACCCGCCCTTTCGACTGGATAAAAGGCTATCAGGTAGGCGGCAAATCTTTAACCTGGGCCAGGTGGGTACAACGCTGGAGCGACCATGACTTTGAGGCAAATGCCAAGGAAGGGATTGCAGTGGATTGGCCTATCCGCTACAATGAGCTTGCGCCTTGGTACAGCTATGTAGAGAAATTTGCGGGCATTAGCGGCAACAGGGACGGGCTGGCACAAATACCCGATGGCGAGTTCCTGCCACCTATGGAAATGAACGCCATTGAAAAGCACCTGAAACAAAGCGTTGCCGCCAACTATGCGGGCAGGCCTATAGTTATATCCCGCACGGCCAACCTATCTACCTCACTTTTGGGGAGGGGGCCATGCCAATATCGTAATTTATGCGTTAGGGGATGCCCATTCGGAGGTTATTTCAGCAGCAATTCTACTACTATACCTGCGGCACAATTAACTGGCAATTTGACCATCAGGCCGTTTTCAGTGGCGCATTCCATCATCTACGATGAAAAAACACAGAAAGCAAAGGGTGTGCGGGTAATAGATACCAATACAAAAGAGGCAACCGAATTTTTTTCAAGGATTGTTTTTGTAAATGGCGGTACGTTAAACTCCACCTTGATTTTGCTTAATTCCACTTCTTCCCGTTTCCCTAATGGCATGGGCAACGACAGTGGCGAGCTAGGGCATAACCTGATGGATCATAACTACAATGCCCGGATTTCTGGTGAACACAATGGGTTCCAAGACCAAAACACCATTGGTAGGCGGCCAACGGGCATTTATATACCCCGATTTAGGAACTGGGGTAGCGATAAGCAAACTGCTTATGCAAGAGGTTTTGCTTATGCCTCTGCCAATGGCAGGGAAGCAAAAAGTATTGATGGCGTGGCTATTGGCAGCGATTTGAAAGATGCAATCACACATCTTGGCCCCTGGAAGGTAAACCTAGTGGGCATGGGCGAATGTTTGCCGAACCATAGCAACAAAGTTTCGCTAAACAAGGATAAAAAAGACGACTGGGGCGTGCCTCTACTGGACATTGATGCCAGTTTTACCCAGAACGAACACAACATGACAAAAGATATATTGGCCAGCGGGGCAGAAATGCTAGAAAAAGCAGGCTTTGTAAATATTGTTTCAACCGATGTAAACAGTGCCATGGGCTTGGGGATACACGAAATGGGTACAGCACGCATGGGGCGGGATGCAAAAACATCGGTACTGAACGGTAAT
Organism: Parasediminibacterium schistidii; assembly: GCF_046546515.1. Classification (NCBI taxonomy): domain Bacteria; kingdom Pseudomonadati; phylum Bacteroidota; class Chitinophagia; order Chitinophagales; family Chitinophagaceae; genus Parasediminibacterium; species Parasediminibacterium schistidii. The sequence continues at coordinate 14,451 of NZ_JBKHKJ010000014.1, forward strand.
AACCAAGTATGGGGAGCTAGCAATGTTTTTGTAACTGATGGTGCTTGCATGACATCTGGCTCCTGCCAAAACCCTTCGCTTACTTATATGGCACTTACGGCAAGGGCAGCACATTTTGCAGTGGAGGAATTGAAGAAACAAAATTTATGAAACCATACATACGTTTACAACTTTCGTTGATGATGCTGCTCCAGTTTTTTATATGGGGCAGTTGGTATGTAACCATGGGTACTTACATGGCCAATACGTTAAAGGCCGATGGGTTGCAAATAGGGGCTGCTTATGGCATGATGGCCATAGCCACTATTATTTCGCCGTTTTTTATTGGCATTATTGCAGACAGATACTTTGCACCTAAAAAACTATTGGGCTTGCTTCATCTGGCAGGGGGGCTGGTTTTGCTTTTCATTACAAAAATAGAGAGTGCCAATATTTTCAATTGGGTATTGTTGATTTATGCCTTGCTCTATGCGCCTACCCTATCCTTATCAAGCAGCATAGCTTTTGACCAATTGCAAAACACAGGTAAATCTTTTGCCGGCATCCGTGTGTTTGGCACCATTGGATGGATAGTAGCTGGCATCAGCATCGATAAAGTTTTCAACCTTAGCCCATCTGCTATGGGTTTTACGTTTACAATGGCTGGCGTGGCTTCACTTGTGCTTGCGGCATTAAGCCTCGCATTGCCCAATGCCCAGCCAAAAGATTCAGTTGTCCCCGTTTCAACCGCTGCTATTATAGGCAAGGATGCTTTTGGGTTGTTCAAAAAAAAATCATTCACTATTTTCTTTATTGCTTCCATTCTTATTTGCATCCCATTGTCGTTTTATTACAGTCTTGCCAACCAGTTTTTAAATGAAACAGGCCTAATCAATGCCACGAGCAAAATGGCTTATGGGCAAATCTCGGAAACTGTATTTATTGTGTTGATACCCTTTTTTATGAAAAGATGGGGCATTAAATGGATGATTATAACAGGCATGGTGGCTTGGGTGCTGCGGTTTTTGTTTTTCCGCTATGGTGATGCAGGCAACAATAGTTGGATGCTGATTGCGGGCATTGTATTGCATGGCGTTTGCTACGATTTCTTTTTTGTAACAGGGCAAATGTACACAGACAGCATTTCCAACGAGCGCAACCGCAATGCGGCACAAGGCATGATTACCATGGCCACTTATGGTTTAGGCATGTGGTTAGGTAGTTTGATTTCTGGATATGTGGCCAAACAAGCAACCATTAATGCCAGTAGCCACCATTGGGATACGGTATGGCTAGTGCCAGCAGGTATAACAGTTACGGTACTACTATTTTTTAGTTTTTTATTTAATGAAAACAAAAAACAGGTAATCGTAGTATAGCCACTAAGGCACGAAAACATGAAGAAGCACAAAGTCTTTCTTTTCTTCTTCTTTCTTTCCTTAGTGCCACTTTGCGCCTTTGCGCGTTAGTGGCGAAAAAGTTATTAAAATTTATTTTATGAGAAGAAGAGAGGCAATAAGCAGGTTGGGTATTTTATCAGGCGCAGCATTGCTAGGAACCACGGGGCTACTAAGCAGTTGTCATTTTGCCGATAAGAAACGTACCACTTTAACGGAAAAGGACATACCCTTGCTGGATGAGATTGGCGAAACCATTATACCTGAAACCGCCACCTCGCCTGGTGCTAAGGCCGCTAAGATTGGGGCTTATATGGTATTGATGGTAAACGACTGCTACAACGCAGCACAACAAAAGTTATTCCTGGAAGGGTTAGATAGTTTTGAAGCTGCTTCCCAGCTACAATACAAAGCCTCATTTTTAGAACTAAGCCCAGCAGATAAAAAGAAGTTTTTAATGCAGTTGGATAAAGAAGCCACGAAAATAAAAAACAAAAAAAGCATTGCTCCACAGGCTGGTGAGCATTACTTTGCAGCGTTGAAAAGGCTTACTTATAATGGGTATGTTACTTCTGAAGTTGGGGCTACAAAAGCACTTCGCTACGATCCTATACCCGGTAAATACGAAGGCAGCGTGCCTTGCAAAAAAGATGAGAAGCCTTGGGCTACAAGTTGATGGAAAGATTTTTAGCCACTAAGGCACGAAGGCTCAAAGCGGCACTAAGAAAGGAAAGGAAAGAAAAAAGAATTATAAAAAACAAACAATGAAATTACAACACTTATCTTATTTGGCAGCAATAGTAGCATTAATGTCTTGTGGTGGCGGCACGGAAAAGCAAGAGGCCCCTGCTGCCGCACAGGAAACTGTAAAAACCGATATAAGCACCAACCCCGATTATCAAAAAGGGTTGGCATTGGTTGCCAAGTCTGACTGTTTGGGCTGCCACAAAATTGAGGACAAACTAGTAGGCCCTAGCTATGTGGATGTAGCCAACAAATACCCGTCTACCACGGAGAATATTACCATGCTTGCCAATACCATCATCAAAGGCGTAACGCCTGACAAAGCAATATGGGGCAAGCTGCCCATGAGCCCGCACCCGCAGCTTTCACAAGCAGATGCAGAACAAATGGTGAAATATGTGCTGTTGCTGAAAAAGTAACAGTACCCTTTTTTACCATTGGCTCAATCCCTTCAAAGCAGCTTTATTAATAGTCGGCATAGCTTCCCCCGGCACAAGCAAAACATTAAATACTTGTTTTGTATGGGCTGGCAGCGTTATCTCAAAGCCTACTATTGTTGTGCCGGGGTTTAAAGCATCGTAGCTATGCTGAGGGTCGGTAGGCCATGTTCGCAAGCGCACTTCTTTCAATCCATCAACAAATAGGGTAAGCTTTTTGCCCTTATTTTCCAATTGTATTTGGTTGCCCTTTGCTTGACCTACGGTGGCAGAGGTAACCATTGCCCACCTGATGGTACAGGCAGAATCGCCTGTTTCCAGTTCATCCCTTACCGATACATATTGTTTGTCTATAATGGCAATGCCCCTTTGTGCTTTTGCCAAACCTTTGTACAGTGACGACATATCTAATGCAGCACTCATAAACATGGAGTCTGACGAATGGGATATAAATTTGGCATTGCCTTTTACTAACTGGAAACCGTTGTTCACGGCTAGTGTGCTATGTGCTAAGTTATTGTAGCGGAACACCTGCCAACGCTCTGCATCCTGCCCCATATCCCACAGTTTTACCCCTTTAGATTCCAGCGATTCATATTCCTGCATACCCAAATCCATCGACCACCTTACGCCATCGGCATCCATTACAAAAGAACCAACATCCATGTGGCCGTGGCTTGCCGAAGGGCTTCCACCTTTTAGCCCCACATATATAGCCGAAGGGTTTTGCCAGGAAGTGCGCATCAATGCCACTGGATTTTCGCTCTTTCCATCCCATATTTTATTGGAGGGTGGGAGTATTTTTTCTGGGTCTATTCCTTTGCCCCAAAGCATAGCAGCAGGCAAGAAACGGTTGCGGGTATCCTTGGGGCTTAGTTTCATTAAGTTGTCACGCTCCTGCCATAGCAGGGTGGGATCCTTAAATTGATTGGCAAACCAAAACATAGCTGGCTCTAGACCATTAGCCCCATTGGAGGCATCGGAATAGTTGAAGCTAAGCCTTGTGGGGCCTAGCATATTTTCGTAAAAAGAGGCCGTTTTACCAAAACCCGGGGCTGCAGACAACCCATAATCGGTACCGAATAGGTTTTGCAAAGCATCTACAAAAAACACATTGAAGCTGGTGCCATAAGCCCAATACATGTAGCCTTCGGGGTAAGTGCCATCGGGGACGTAGGCCTTCATGGGTATTTGGATGCTTTTAAATGCCCGTGCTATTAACTGTACAGACAAAGTAGGCTGCTGTTCATACACGGCCAAAGCCCCAAAAGTGATACCCGCATTGCACACTTGGTTCCAGTTGTTGTAATTGCGCATCCAGCCATTGTATTTGGTGTCGAGGGAAGGCTCGATTCCTTTTGCAATAATTGCCTTGCTGATAGCTTCCCGAGAAGCTTGGGAAAGATCTGCATATAGCCAATCGTAACCGATGGAAACAGCCATCGTCATTTCGGCTACGTCTAAAAAATGCGAAGGATTCCAATCGCTGAATTTGCTCATGGCGAGCATTTCTGCCTCGCACCTATTAAAATATTTCCTGTCATGGGTAATACGCCATGCGTAAGAAAGAAAAAATATCCGCCTGAACGCTTCCCTCGACTTATCCAGCAGCCGCCTGCCAATCAACACCCTTTGCACAGGGGGCAAGGCCAGCATTACATCACATTCGTTGATAATCGTATTGTGCAAATGCCCCCAATATGGGCTGGCAGCTATGTTTTTTTTAATGCCCTCTTCCTGCCCTGCCAATAGCAATAACCGTGGGTGGCCTGTTATTTTAGCAGTGTCTATCTTCTCCGCCTGTCCTAAGCATTGGAGAAAAAACAAGGAAAACAAAACCCCTTTTACTAATTTTAAATAATGACTATATGCTTGTTTCATGATGTAATTGAAATTTTTTCTAGGCTACATAACTACACCAAATTTTTGACAATGCGAAGGTTTCTGGGAGTGTATCATATTTTTTTTGAAAACTTGTAGTAATGAGATTTATAAAAGCTTTTCGCATCTTGCACCTTTAGTTATATGGGCTAAAAACACTAACCCTTAATTTTTTACTTTTCAAGAAAACTTAGTGTACCTTGTGGGTAGCTAAGTATCATGACGTGAACAGTAGCAAAACTTAAAACTTCCCCCAAATGGACATTGATAATATACCCCCTGCCTCTTGGATAACAAAAGAGGAAATTGCTGCATTGATAAAGCCTAGGAAATCCGATTCGCACAAAGGCACTTATGGCCATGCCTTATTGTTGGCTGGTAGCAGAGGCAAAATGGGAGCGGCCGTTATTGCTGCAAGGGCTTGCCTGCGTTCAGGGGTGGGGTTGTTGACGGCAGTAGTGCCAGAGGAAGAAAGGGCTATACTGCAAATAGCTTTGCCAGAAGCCATGATTCATTTCAGGGGAAATAAGTTAATAGATTTAGATAAATATGCCAGCATAGGCATTGGGCCAGCTTTTGGAACTGATAATGTTTCTAGCGAAGCACTTTATACTATTTTGCAGCGGTATGCCAAGCCAATAGTGATAGATGCTGATGCCATTACCATCCTATCGCAGCACAAAGATTGGTGGGAGAGGATACCTGCCAATTCCATCATTACCCCGCACCCAAAAGAATTTGACAGGCTATTTGGCGAAAGCAAAAGCAATGATGAAAGGGTAGGGAAGGCCATTCAATTATCTAAGCAATACCCTTGGGTAATAGTATTAAAAAACAATTTTAGCCTTGTTGCTGCCAATGGTAGCCAGTATTTTAACAATACAGGCAATGCGGGCTTAGCAAAAGGCGGCTCTGGCGATATGCTTACAGGGATGCTCACGGCTTTGCTGGCACAGGGGTACAAACCTGTGGATGCTGCCATTATTGGGGTGTACCTGCATGGGCTGGCAGCAGACATAGCTGTGAAACAACACAGCATGGAAAGCTTGCTCGCAACAGATGTAATTGAAAAAATAGGGGAGGCGTTTAAATCATCACTCGTCTTTCATAAGTAGTAATTAGCATAGCGTAAGTTACTAAGTTGCAGCCGTTCTCATTCTAGGGAACAGGGGTTAGGGAGAATTAGGCAAAAAATGCGAAAAACATAGTTTTTAATCATAAAAAACAATATTTTAATCCAAATAGAACCTGTATCCAACAGAAATACTAAATGGTAAATAGGTGAATTTTGTCCCGAGGTTTTTGTAATAATCATATTTTTCATAAAATGCTTGGCTGCGAATAGGGACTAGCAATGCAAAAGACCAACATCCTTTTTTGTACGCACGCCTTTTCCGCTCAATCCCAACACCAAATGAAGGCCCGTAATACAACGAATTCTCAATTGTTTGCCCTCCAACAGTAGTAATCTTAATAGCAGCATTGTACCCATACATGCCCATGAGGTAAAAAACATTCCTGCTAGAAGATGTTTCATTTAAGAACCTGTATTTAACCCCAGCGTTTACCCCCATCCCAGCTATGGCATACCCTGCACCTGCAAAAAAGCCTAGTTTCTTTTTTGGGTAATACAAAACATTTGCTCCAAGGCCGCCATAATCTATCCCAGCCCCAATGCCAATAGATATATTGTCATAAGCTTTAAAGGGGCTGTCATCATTTGTTTGTGCATGGCTTTGGGCAACAAACAATAAAGAACAAGCGTATACAATTAGCCTTAATTTTTTTCTCATGTAATAGTTAGTGTTTTAATATGAAATAAGCAGTTGGTAATCAATTTTATGGGTGTAAAGAAAAGGAATATTTTGTAAAAAAAGGAAACAAGTTAGCACTTCATACTATATCGTTATCAACGGAAGTGTAAATCAATGCAGAATCAAAATAGCTAGGGGCTAATAGATAATATAAATATTTTTTTTTAAGGCAACTTTAATAAAATTCCTGTGTTAAATTATTTTAATACTCCCAAAAGCTTCAGATAGAATAGAAATAATTGTAACAAATGAGAAAAATAACAAAACCAATTTTATTGCCATTTTGGTGGCAAGACTTTCTATTGACAATTCCACGCATCGTTTGCGGCTATTTGCTTACCTCTAGCTTTGGGGCAGACAAATTTGGGATGCCATGGTCGCCAGCAGACAAAAATTTAGGGTTGTTTGAAATTGTATTTTGGTTTCCTGAGGATGTGGCCCATTATGGTGGAATTTTTGCCCACTTCCCAGTATTTTTTGCTTGGATGGCAGGTTTCAGCGAAGCGGTCGGGGGAATTTTTTTGTTGGTGGGTTTTCAAACCCGCATTGCTTCCTTGCTCATTTTTGCCACAATGCTTGGTGCTGTTTTTTTGCAGCAAATCCAACAAGGAATGTGGAATACCCTGCCTGCACTTGGCTTTTTATGGGTTAGCTTATATAGCCTAACGCTTGGGTCGGGGCGTTTTGGGCTTGACTATTTAATCTTAAAAAAAACACACAAATGAAAAATAATAGGTTGCTAATGATAGCAATAGCCATTCTTGGTTTATCAAGTTGCGTGCAAAAGTCAAGAAAGAAAACAATCGTTGTGAAATTGAACTTGGAAGGAATAAAAAATATTCAAACTGTGGGCATCCGTGGCAGTGAAAAGCCGTTAAGCTGGGATTATGATATAGGGTTAAAACCCATCGCCAAAGACAGTTTGTATGTTGCCACCTTTTCTTTGGTTACAGGATATAAATTCACGGAAGCAAAATTTACCGTGAATGGGCAATTTGAGCAGCATTTGAAAGACAATAGGAAAATTATATTTAGCGACAAGGACACAACATTTTATGAAGCAAGTTTTGATATGGAAAAGAAATAAAATTAAGCCCTTTGAACTATTTTTTTATTTGTAAAAAATCATGGCAATAGATGATATTAATCATTTATCGCGGAGGCGCTGCAGGATATTTTCGCTTTAATAAATAAAATTAAACGATGAAAACATTACTTGTACCCACAGATTATTCTGAAACCTCCAAAAATGCGGTTTTGTATGCACTAGGCTTTGCAAAACAGGCTGGCGCAAATAAAATAGTTTTATACCATACTTATTCTACCCAGTTGGATATTTCGTCAGATAATGTTTTGCCTACTGGCATAGTTGTAGACTATGCCGCTGAACAACAATTTGCAGAGGAGCAATTGCAACTTTTTAGGAAAAGCATTGAAAGCCTCATTCCAAAAGGTATTGAAATAGATATTTTAGCGGTAAATATGCCATTTACCAGCAATATAAACAAAGTAGTAAAGGAAACGGGGGCCGATGCCATTGTTATGGGCATTACAGGTGGCGGGATAGTAGCAGAAAAGCTGATAGGCAGCAATGCCACCACCGTGGCAAGGAATGCAACGGTGCCAGTAATAATTGTGCCGCCACAAACCACCTATACACATATCATAAGGATATTGCTGGCATCAGATTTTATAGATGTAGAACTATCAACGCCATTTGAACCCATAACAAAGCTGTTGGATGCAACCAATGCACAGTTATTTATACTGCATGTGGCCAAAAACGAACAACAGGTATTAGATGCAGGCCATCCTGCTAGCGTGGCTTTTGAGGACTGGCTGCCTGGTGCCCACCCTTTTTTCCATTTTGCGCAAAATGCAAACTTTGCCGAGGCCGTAAATGAGTACGCCATAGAAAAAAAGATTGGATTGATTATCATTATCCCTAAAAAGCACGACCTTGCCGAAACGCTTTTTATAGGTTCTTACACAAAAAAATTGGTTTTCCATACCGATATACCTGTAGCTGCCATTAGTAATAACTAATGAAGGAGGGTAGGTTGGAGAGGGCTTGGGATAAAAAGTACAAAAAACTTTTATGTACCAATTCAGGCCGTTAAATCAGGTGCTGATGTATATATTTGTAAAAGCATTATTGTACTTATTGCCAAAATAAAATACATGAAAACAACCCCCTCTCCACATAGAGTTCCAAAATAAAAAGTGATGCTCGGCGTAGATTTTTACTAAGTCGTTACGTCCACAATCCCACGCCGAGCGGGGGGAAACGCTGTGAAGCGTTGGCAGCAAGCAACAGATAAACAAAAAGCTTAAATACGCTTATATTTGATGGGAGTAGCGTAAATTTACTCGTTATCGGCCATTTTCGCACCCTACTTTTGTAACAATCAGCGACAAACAAAACACATTTATAGTATATAAGACAGGTGGAAATAGGACACATAAAACTGGTTGGACAATCCCCAAACAGCAGACAAAGGCAACTTGGCGAAACCTGCGGCCACAACCTGACCAGGCACTTCGTGGAACAAAAACCGTTCAAAGGTTTACACATCTTGCAGCTTGACAAAGTCCCCTCAGTCACTAATGTCACAAACCTATATGGGGGAATTTTGGGATGCTCATGGGGGAAATATGCCACCATATAGGATTTTACTTTTGGACTACCGCCGACTGTAGACTAATTTACGGCAGTTTAGCAACAGACGGACTTGGCAACCTAAAATGACTCACTTTTAATACATCATAAATCATCATTGATACACGATAAATCCACATTGATACACAATAAATCATCATTAAATCACCATTAAATCACGATAAAACCTTCGTTAATAATGAATAAAACAACTGTATATCAATGAGTTACATCAAATAATTCAGCTTAGCGTAGACTCCTGTCTACGTCATAGCGTTTGCAAATCTCCCGATTTGCGTATCCTAGCTAATCCACATGAACCTTAGTGTTGTCATAAAACCCAACTTCCCGAAAGTTTAACCTTTCGGGAAGTTGGGTTTTAGAAGTTTAAGATAGAACACAAGAAACCTAATTATTTACTGCAACACCGTGCCAGCCAAAGGCGGCAGGTTTACTAGCAGCATATAACATTTAGTCGGTTCATCTACCAGTAGGTCAATAATAACTTTTTCAAAATACTAATATATTTAGTTTATCTTCGTGCAACAGTTAGCTTAAAAAATGGAGACAACCCAACCCAAGCTAAATCGTAGTTCTTTTTTTACTAATATTAAAATAGTGGTAGTGTCAAAATAGGTTTTGTTTTATGGGCATAAAATCACTCACTTTTTCTCACAAATCTCTCATAAATAACGCATAAATCACTCAAAAAGTACGCACAAAACACGCACAAAACACTCAATAAAATTTAATTTTATTATTGATAATCAATGGTTTACAAGTGAGGTAACGATTTTTGAAAAAAGAAACAGAGTAAAAAAAACACAAAAAAGGCAAAATTGAAACTATTTTAATAAAAAGCAAGATAAAAAATATATTATTAAAAATATGTAAATATTGTCTCCTTTCCCTGTTCCTGTTACCTTTTCCTTTAGGTAACTTGTCTCGGTCTTTCTGTAGGGGTGAGGTTGGGCTAGGTTGATTTTTTAATAAAAAAAGCGAAAAACTTTTATGCACCCATGCTAATACAAATGCCTATATATATTTGTAAAAGCAGTATAAAACGTATTGCCAAAATAAAATACATGAAAACAACCCTACTATTTATTTTCTCTTTATTTCTTACATTCTGTAGCTATGCACAGGGAATTGAATTTGAACATGGCACATGGGCAGAAGTACTAGCCAAAGCCAAGCAAACCGAAAAGCCGATTTTTGTAGATGTTTACACTTCTTGGTGTGGGCCTTGCAAACGGATGGCAAAGGATGTATTCCCGATGGCAGAAGTGGGAAAGGCATATAATGCCAATTTTATTTGCTATACTGTTGATGCTGAAAAAGGTGAGGGCATGAAAATTGCAAGCCAATATGAAGTAAATTCTTATCCTACCTATCTTTTCCTGAAAGCTGATCAATCGTTAATAATGAAAAGCATGGGCAGTATGGCGAGTGAAAAATTCATTGCACTAACGGAATATGTAAAGGCAGAGCTTGCTACAACTAAACCCTTACAAGTATGGGATAAAGAATATGCCCAGAAAAAAATAGATTCTACCTTTCTTTTAGCTTATATCCAAGAACGCTCGAAATTAGGAATATCGAATGCAGCACTCTTTGATGAATACTTGGCTTTATTGCCTGCTGATAGCCGAGCCTCTAAAGCAATTAGTGAAATATATAAGAAAGAACGCAATAACTTAAAAATAAATTCATTGGCGTATGAAAACTTTCAAACCAACCCCTTAATTGGATACAACAGATTGGTACTTGGATATGGGATAGTTTCTGCAGCAATAAATAACTCATTTCGCGAGGCAGTAAAGACTAAAAACGAACAGTTGTTGCAACAAGTAATTGACGAAAATGGCAAGTTGCCTAAAACACAAGCGTCTAAGCAAAAGGAGGAGTTTTACATGGACTATTACGAAGGCACGAACAACATGGAAAAATACATTAGCTCTGCAACCATGTATTGTGAAACGTATTTAATGCCAATTTCGACCGACTCTATTGCAAAACAAGATAAGATAAACCTTCAAAAATTTGAGGCAACACAGAAACCCTTCCTTGCCATGATGAAAGATACTGCGCTAGTTGCAGAACTTAGGGATTATAATGAACATTTGCTCAGGAATAAAAATAGCAATGCCTTGAACGAAGCAGCTTGGGGCTTTTTTGAAAAAGTAACCGACACAAAAGCATTGGAAGATGCTTTGCGATGGTCGAAAAGGTCTTTGGATATTTATCTTACGGCCCAATATATAGACACCTATGCAAACCTGCTGTATAAATTAGGCCGAAAACAAGAAGCCATCACTAAAGAAACGGAAGCATTGAATTTTGCAAAAAGCACAAAGGGCCTTACTAAAGTATATGAGGATGCCCTTAAAAAGATGAATGCTGGGGAGAAAACTTGGAAATAAATGCTAGTAGGGAATAAGTTTTTTATACCTGCATTATTCACAAACCTAATTTATCTCATCTCATTTTGTGTTTTAGGGTTTTGCAACTAGTGGCATATTCTTTATTTATAAATAATGCAGGTTCGTGCTTTTGTGGCAAGATAAATTTCAAAATTATTTTTTTGCTAAACATTGGGACAGCGTAATACTTATTACTAATATCTTCGCAGCAATGGAGAAATTTGCACACGACACCATAGTGCCACTGAAAAACAGCAGCCTTAGCAAAAAAGAGCAAGTGGCTGATATGTTTGACAGTATTGCTTTCCGCTACGATTTCCTTAACCGGTTTTTAAGTGCAGGAATTGATGTTTGGTGGCGCAAAAAAGCCATCAGTCAGTTGGCAGCCCTGCAACCTCAAATGGTTTTGGATGTGGCTACCGGCACGGCAGACGTAGCCCTAATGACTTACGACATATTGCATCCCCAAAAAATAATCGGTATAGATATTAGCGAGGGCATGCTAAACCTTGGCAGGAAGAAAATAACAGCAAAGGGTCTTGGAAATACCATAGAGCTCTACACAGGCGATAGCGAGCATATTGCTTTTGATGCAGATACCTTCGATGCCGTCACGGTAGCATTTGGCGTTCGTAATTTCCAAAACCTGCAAAAAGGGCTAGAAGATATGAGGCGGGTGCTAAAACCAGGTGGCAAGTTGGTAGTGCTGGAATTTTCAAAACCCAAAAACGGGTTATTTAAAGGGTTTTATAATATATACATGAATATCATAGCACCTGCTTTTGGCAAAATGGTAGCCAAAAACAAGGATGCGTACCAATATTTGAACGACAGCGTGCAAGCATTCCCGGAAGGTGGCACATTTTTGGACATTATGAGGCAGGCAGGATTTAAAAACACATATTTAAAAAAACTTAGCTTAGGAATATGCACCATTTATTGCGGAAACAAATAAGGTTATTGGCTTTTGTGGCGGCTTGTATAGCCAGTTTTTCGGCAATGGCACAAGAAAAAGAAATTAACCGTGCAGAACACGATGATTTGCCATATTATTTTGGTATTACGCTAGGCTACAATTCTTCTTATCTACATGCCAACAAATCAAGCTATTTTTTAAAGCAGGACAGCATATTGTCTGCACAGCCTGGTTCTGGCGGTGGTATAACGCTTGGTTTTGTAGGCACATTGAAACTGAACGACCATTTTCAATTCCGCTTAAACCCACAACTGGTGCTGGGGGGGGGTAAATATTTTACTTATACATTAAACCCTAACCGCCTTAGGGCTGACAGAAGCGAAAGTTTGAACACACAAAAAACATTGCCTTCTACTTTGTTGAGTATGCCTATCCAAATAAAATTCAATTCAGACAGGATTGACAATTTCCGTTTTTATGCCTTGGGTGGCATAAGGCTAGACAAAGACCTTAGCAGCAACTCTGCTGCCAGGAATGCAGAAGACTTAATAAAGCTAAGTGGCAATGACTTTGGGCTTGAAACAGGGTTAGGATGCAACTTCTTTTTGAAATTTGTAACCATCTCGCCGGAGCTTAAGTTTAGTTACGGTCTAACCAATATACATGCACGTGACCCCAATTTAAAGTACTCCGCTATTTTTGACAAGATACAATCGAGGATGATTAGCTTCTCGATACATTTTGAGGACTAGCAGGGTTTGATTTTTTCTTTTTACAATGTGCCTATGAGTTGGGAAACCCTACCCATATATCTCCAGCAGGCCATCGGGCAGGGTTACATAAAGAATGCCTTTTTTCCTGTCTATGCTTTGCAATGTTTCTGCATGAAGCGGTATAAGGGCTTCGTTGCCTTTGTAGGTTATCCTTATTAATACTTGATGTGGCTGCTCTATTATTTCTTCAATATTGCCCAGCAATTCAGTTCCTTCCATAACTTTATAGCCAATCATAGCTATTGGGCTTGCTTTGCCAGCAAGCCTCCTGAAATCGGTTTCAAGTAGATAAGTTTGCTTGCCAATTATTTTTTTTGCTTTTTCCTTAGTGCCAATGCCTTCTAGCTCTATATATGTTTCGTCAACTGTTTTTGCCTTGGATGCCACCAGGAAATAAGGTATAAAACTGCCCTTTACTTCTTCTATAAAAACAGCATCAACATTTTTAAACGTCAATTTTTTGGCAAGTTTATGCTGTAAAATCAATTCCCCATTTAAGCCAAAAGTGGCTACTATTTTACCAATATTAATGTATTCTTCCATGAAATTAAATATTTTTTTATAGCCGAATCCTTCATGCGGCGTATGCAATACCCCCTACGTTTCATTAAAATGTGCCACTACCAATTTTGCTTTTGCCAGCCCAACCACATCGGCCAATTCTTTCTCGGTTTTTAGCTTTACATTTTTGACTGACTTGAACATTTTAAGCAAAGCACTAGCTGTTTCTTTCCCTATGCCTTTAATGGTTTCCAATTCATTTTTAAATGTGCCTTTGCTCCGCTGGTTTCGGTGGAAGGTAATGCCAAAACGGTGCACTTCATCCCTTATGCGCCTGATTAATTTTAGGCTATCGCTGTCCCACGGCAGTTTTTTAGATTCGCTGTCCCCCGGGAAGAAAATTTCTTCCTCGTTTTTTGCCAGCCCCACTACTACCATTTGCCCCAATAGATTTAACTCTTTTATGGCTTCCATGGCACTGCTTAGCTGCCCCTTGCCACCATCTATAATCACAAGTTGAGGAAGGCTTTGCCCTTCTTCTGTCAGCCGCCTGTACCGCCTGAAAACCACTTCCTTCATGGTAGCAAAATCATTGATGCCTGCAACTGTTTTTACGTTGTAGTGGCGATAGTCCTTATTACTGGGCATACCGTCTTTAAAACAAACCATCGCACTTACTGGGAAGCTGCCTTGGAAATTAGAGTTATCGAAACATTCTATATGCACTGGTGCAACTTCCATTTGAAGGTATCCTTGCAATTCGTACAGTACATTTTTCTTTTCCCAATCCGACTTTCCTTCTAAGTGCAATATCTTCTTTTTCCGTATTTCTTCTTTGTAATAGTTTACATTTTTCAAAGATAAATCCAGCAGTTTCTTTTTATCGCCTGCTTTTGGTATGGTAACCACGAGGCTTGCATCTGGCAACTCCACGGGAAAAGGCACAATTACCTCAAGGCTCATGCTGTTGAAAGTTTCCCTTAAATTGGCTATTGCAAATGCCAATACCTCTTCTTCTGGCTCATCCAGCTTTGGTTCTAGCTGCACGGTATGTGTTTGCACAATAGTGCCGCCCTGCACCATCAGGTAGTTTACATACGCTATGTTTTCATCCTTTAAAATAGAAAATACGTCCAAGTTGGTAAGATGCTTGCTTACCACCACGCTTTTTTCTTGGTATGTTTCTAAATGTTCCAGTTTTTTCCGCACCATTTCTGCCTTCTCAAATTGCATGTTAGTGGCAAAATCCAGCATTTGCACCTTGTAGCGGTTTACCACACTGCTTAAATTGCCCTTCAGCATATCCCGCATTTGCTGTATGCCTTCGTTGTAGTCCTGCAAGGTTTGCAAGCCCTCGCATGGGCCTTTGCAATTGCCTAGATGGTATTCCAAGCATACTTTAAACTTGCCTTTATTAATGTTTGCCTCTGTTAATGGCAGCTTGCACGTACGCAAAGGGATGTATTGCTTGATGAAGCTAATAAGTTCCCTTACTTTGCCCGATGAAGTAAAAGGACCTAGGTATTCGGAACCATCGTTGAACTTCCTCCTAGTTAAAAATATCCGTGGGAACGGTTCTTTTTTAATAACGATGTAAGGGTAAGTTTTATCGTCTTTTAAGTTGATATTGAACTTAGGCTGGTATTCTTTTATTAATGCGTTCTCTAATAAAAAGGCATCCTGCTCGCTGTCAACTATCGTAAAAGCCAAATGGTGGATGCGCTGTACTAGCTCATGCGTTTTATAGCTGGTAAAGGTTTTAGAAAAATAAGAGCTTACCCTTTTCCGCAAATCTTTGGCCTTGCCTACATAAAGCAGCTCGCTGTCTTCATTATAATATTTATAAATACCGGGCTGATGTGGTATGGTATGGGTAATATTTTGAAATTGCTCCTGTGTCATTCTTTTTATTTGCTCTTGCCCCTCTTCTTTGGAGAGGGGTTGGGGTGAGGTCTAGTTTTGTAATGCAAAAAAATTGCTTACTCCTGCTCCTGCAAGTTATCGTTCCAGTTTACTATTTGCTGTATGCCATATTGTATGCCATTACTTTTTACAATTGACTTGTTGATAGAGAAACTTTTGCCAGGTTTCCAGTTAAATTGTGAAATGATGGTTGAATCATCATTCCCTTTTGATGTCCTGATAAATATATATTTCACCTTGCTGGTTTCTTCATCTATCAGTATATCTATATTTTGAACCTCTAGCTGCTTGTTTGGGGTGGTATAGTTGAAAGTGATGCTGTTGGTAGAGAGGTCCCTAAAAATGTTTTGCTTGTAATAAGGTTTCAATTCTTTTGTAGTAATATCCTTTTCTACAAACTCATTTGCAAGTTGGGCAAACTTAGCTTTAGTTACAGCAAATGAGTCTGTCCTTTTGTCGTCTCGTTTAATAATACTATACATATAATAAGGCGTAGAGGAAACCTCTTTTATTTCGCTTAGAAAAAAACTTTTAATATCATAAAAGGTAGATGTGTCTATCACGGTAGGCTTGGCAATAACCGCTGCATTGTTTTTTTTCGATTTGCAACTCGGCAACATATTTAATAGCACCAAGAAAGATATTAAGGAAACGAGAAATAGTATTTGCTTCATTTTGCAAAATTATTTAAACAAGCACAATAATGCAGAGGAAGTTTTGGCAAGAGGCAGAAATTATTAAGATATAAAGGATATTCGATGCTATTCAGGAGGAAGTTTGGTTAATTTGTCACTAAGACCTAAGATATAGAGAAGCACAAAGTTTTAAGGAATAAGAAAAAGAAGAAAATTATGTTTTTTAAACTCTTCTAAGCTTGTTTTCTTTGTGCTAATTCGTGCTTTTGCACCTTTGTGGCAAAAAACATAGATTACCTATTTAATTGGTCGTATTATACCAACCTTAATACCGTAGTCCATGCGGTATTCCTTGATAGGGTATTTGTCTGTATAAGTAGGCAGATGCTGGTAGCGCATTTGTGGGCCAACGTATAGGGTAGATTTTTTTAGCTTGTAACTTACATTAGCTTCCAAGCTGCTATTTATATTCCAATGACGGAAGAACGACTCACCATTTGCATAGTATTTGTAATCGGTAGAGATAATATAAACATTTCTGTTAAGTGATAATGTAGGCTGTATAGAAGCACTTAGGTTTATCCCAAAACGTTTTTTGTTATATAAGTTCCACTCCACCCCAACAGGAATAGAAAGTTGATACAACTTGTTGTCTAGCTTAGCTGTCGCAAGCCCCCCGCCATCATTGCTATAACCTGTAACAACATTTACAGAATCTAGCTTATTGTTTTGTACAATTTTTATGGTAGCAAGCCCTGCGGTGCGGTATGCGTCTATATAATACTGCCTGATATTAAACTGCAAGCCTGTTTTGAAAGTGAGGTTACTGGCAAGTTTATAACGTATGCCCAAGCCTAGTTCAGTTCCTAAGGCAGCCCTGTGCCTTACCTCTTTGTTTATGGTATTGGCAGCAGCTGTGGGTGTAGAAGCTAATTGATTGCTAACCTGATCGTCTTCCAATCTCCTGTAGCTTATAGAAGGGGTGGTATATATTTCATAATCTAACCTATTAGGCAAAACTGCTTTTTCTTTCCTAGTGGCGGCATCCCTGTCCTTGCTGCTTAACAGGGCAAAGCTAGGCTTATTATCCGAAGCTATTTGCTTTTTTGTAGTTGTTTTACTTGGCTGAACAGCTAGTTGTGCGCTTAATTGCTTATCAATAATAGGTATGTTGATATTGGCATATTTTGGAAGGTCTATATCTGAATATATCAATCCTTTTGTTTGTGTTGACTCATTTTTTTCGTCATTCAATTGATTAATCCCAATTAAATGATTGTAACTTGACACTGCTATACCCCCCTTGGCTTCTTTAAGGTTAATCTTAGAGCCCGTAGCAGTTGCTGTCTCATAATTCTCAATTGGCAACTCGTTGCTCAATATAAAATTACTTGTTAAACCGCCTTTATTTGCTTTATTTTTTAATATATAATTAGGCTTTTCTGCGGCATCCTTGAGTTTGTTATCGTTTGAAATAGCTGCTACCCCGTCTTTCGATTGCAGGTTATTCAACAATACATCCTGCTTAACTTTCAGAAATGAATGATTAGTATCGTTAAATTTTATTTTGGTAAGTATATTGTCCGGAGGATAGTTAAAAAAAGTTGCAACACTAATGGAAAGTACAATAACAAAAGCTATGATGGTAAGTGCAGGCCAAGACTTTTTTGGTTGTACTTTTTTGGCAATATTGTTCCAAACATGGTCTGAAGGAAACATTTTAATATTGCCCGCTTCATCCTGTAAAAATTGTTCAAAATCATCAAAGTTTGTTTGATCTCTCATTTCAAGACGACTCCTTCTATTTTTGCACAGTAGCAAACCAGTTTACTTCTGGCTTTGGGTTATCTATAATTTGTTTACGGACTAGCATGTTCTCCAGCATTACCTTAGCCCTTGTGTACTGACTTCGGCTAGTGCTTTCGCCTATCTCCAACATTTCACCAATTTCACGGTGGCTATATCCTTCTATTGCATATAAATTCAGTACTGTCTTATACCCAATTGGCAAGTTCCTGATACATTCTGCAACCTGCCGCCCCTGCATGATAGAGGCTATTGATTCTTCTCTTGCTTGAAAATTTTCAGCCTGTTCCAACCCCACGCTTTCATTAAACTTTTTTGTCTTTTTCAAAAAATTAATGCAAGTATGAACTATTATCCTTCTTATCCACCCCTCAAATGCACCCTTTCCTGCAAAAGTATGTATCTGTGAAAACACCTTTATAAAGCCTTCCTGCAGCATGTCTTCCGCATCTTCCCTGCAATAGGCAAAACGGTAGCAAACACCCAGCATCTTGGGGCTATATTGATTGTATAATTCCCTTTGTGCAAGGGGGTCTTTCCGCAAGCAGCCATGTATAATTGCTTGTTCTACCATTTGGGATAATTTTTATCCCACTAAATTAGACAAAAATTCTGTTGCGATGCTGCTTTTGTAAAATAAAAAGCAATTAATTAACGAAATAATAATAGAAGGACATAAAAAATAAAAAAAATCTAAAGAAAATAGGAAAAACAAGGGATTTTTAAATGACTTTTTTTAGTCAAAAACAAAGTCCGTAAAGCATCAAAATGCACATCCCTTCTCACTTATAATTTTTTTAGCATATCCACAACTCCTTCCCGCTTTAAAATTAAATAGCCAAGCCGATCGTTGCTTACCCCTTCCTGCAACTGGTAACTAAAAACAAGTTGGCCTTGTGCAACACCTGTTTCAAAATACCTGAAACTGATATTGGGGTGCTGCCGCAGCGAATCCGCAATTTCGTACAAATGGGTAGATAGTATAAAAAGCCCGTTGGGCATTTTGTGCAGCCCTTCTATTACTTCTATGCTGCATTTCATGGCATCCTGCACGTTTGTGCCTTTAAATAATTCGTCTATCAGTATCAACCATTTTTTTCCGTCGCTTATTTTCTCTACTGTCCTTTTTATGCGTTGCACTTCATTAAAAAAATAGCTTTCCCCTTTTACAATGTTGTCTGCCACCTGTATATTCGTCAGCAGCCCATCAAACAAGCTCAGCTCCATATCTTTTGCAGGCACCCCCATGCCAATATGTGCCAGGTAAACAGCAATGCCCACTGCTTTTATAAATGTGCTTTTGCCGGCCATGTTTGCCCCCGTAAGAAAAAGAAAATTGGTGTTTTGGTCCAGCACCAAATCATAAGATACAGGTGTTTCCAGCAACAAATGGTACATGCCATTTGCTTTTATGTATGGCTCGTCAGAGGGCTCTATCACTGGAAAAGCCAAATCATATTTTTTACAGTCATACGCAAGGCTTGTATAAGCATCCAGCCTACTATACACATCAACCAATTCAAATGCTTGCTGCTTGAAGTGCAGCCGCAGGTACTTGCCAAATACCAGCACAGCTGTAGGCGGTATATTTTTCTCGTTTGTCCATTGCAGCATGGCTTGCAGCATAGGCCGCTGCAACAGCAGGTTTATTTTGCTGCACCACATTTTTACCTCTTTGCTGTTTGCCCCTGTTTCCAGTATAGTGGCAATATTTCGCAGTGTTTTTACAAAACTGATAAAATGCTCCACAGTATATCGTGTAACAGAAAAATCAGGGGCGCTAAATAACCTGTAAAAATGGCTATTGAATATATTGGGATGGGCAGGGTATGTATTTACTATTGTATCAAAAAAACTTTCGATAACCATGATAGTGCCATTGGTAATAGTCTCCGGCAATTGGTGCGACACTTTTACCAAATGCTGGATGGTATGCTGTGTATCTTTTATGGCTTCTATGCTCGACAATGGGTTTGCCAAAATCCATTTCAAATATTCCCTTCCGCCATTTGTTTTTGCATGGTTCAAATAATGGAACACAGATTGCTCTTCATTAGGATGAAAAATGGAAATATCTTGTAGCGTTGTTTTGTCAACAAGCATCTTTTAATTATGAATTATGAGTTATAAATTATGAGTTTCACTATGAATGTAAATAATATAATTATATAAGATGCCTTTTCATCCATAATTCATAATTTATAACTCATAATTCATCACTACGCTCCCATTTGTTTAGTGGCAACTGGTTTTTTATACTCCATGTAGTATATCCGCATAAGAATCAGAAGGTACGAAATCATCAGCGGGCCAAATATCAAACCGGGTATGCCAAAGTAACGCAGGCCTATGATAACACCAAGCACAGTAACAATGGGGTGAATATTGGCCATTTTTTTGGCTAACAAAAACCGTATCAGGTTGTCGCTGCTGCCTATTACGATAGCCCCCCAGCCCAATACAAAAAAGCATTGCCAATTATGTCCTTGCGCCAGCAAATAGCCAGCCATAGGCACCCAGACCAAGGCGGTGCCAATTAATGGTATAATGGAAGCAAAGCCCGTGATGATGGCCCAAAAAACAGGGTCGGCAGCATTGGCAATATAATAGGCAGTAAAAGCCAGTAGGCCATGGACTACTGCAATCAAGGGTACACCCACCGAATTGCTTACGGTTTGTGCCTTTAGCTCATCCCCAAAAAGCATCACCTGGCTTCTTTTAAAAGGAAGGAACAAAACTAGGGCTGCTTCCATGCGTATGTTCGTAACAATCATGAAGTACAAAAAGAAATACATCATGCTGATGGTGGTAAAAAAATTGAAACTGCTATTTAGTATAGACGAAACCATGTTAGTGGCAAAATCTTGGATGCTGCCAATGCTACTGCTGATAATGTTTATATGGTATTTCTGTTCTATCACATCGCCAAGGTGGCGGATAGGCTTTACAAGCTCTGCCGGGTTTCTTGCTACAAATGCAATTTTTTGATACAGCATGGCTGCAAATAAACCGATGGGGAGTAGGATAATAAAAAATGAAATAACAATAACCAAGGTGGCCACTGTGCTTTTTTTCCATTTCCATCGCCTCAACAATAAATCAATTAGTGGCTTGCTCAGCACATAAAACATAACCGCGCCGAGGAAAGCAGTAAAAAAATCGAGCAAACTCCACAACATTGCCACTGAAAACAGGATAATGATGGCTAAAAAAAAATAGCGTTCTACAAAATTGGTCTCTTTTTTGCTTTCCATAACATACTTTAGGTACAGGTAAAACTCATTTGCCGTACATTTACTAAAGATAACAAAAATATTTTCCAACTAAAAAAACAAGCATCATGAAGAGCAATGAAAAATTTTTGGCAGGTGTAATCCTAGGCGCGGCAGCAGCAACAGCACTAGCTGTTTTTTTTACAAGCGATAAGGGCAAAGAAGTTTTCGCAAGTGCAAAAGACACTGCTGAAAAACTTACTGGCGACTTGAAAACCAAGCTGCAAAGCCTTGAAGGCGAAATGAAAACCCTGCTAAAAAAGGGAAAAGCAATTGAAGCAGATATTGCGGCAACAGTATCAGCAGATGGAACTGTGTAATTTTATGCACTGTTGGGTGTATTTCTTACTCACATTTTTAACCTTTATAGGGTTTGTAACCCTATAAAGATTTTGCAGCTTGCAAATTATTTAATCATCGGTACAACAGCACTCATCATGGAACAAGAACCAGGAAAGCCTTCTTTTTTTGCTGAAAGCAAGCAAACAATAGAAGATTATGTACAGGATCGACTGTTGCTGCTAAAGTTGCAGGCGGCAGAAAAAGTAGCCCGGCTTGCAGCCCTTCTATTCACGGGGATAGTACTGGCATTGCTCAGTTTTTTTGTGTTGTTGTTTATCAGCATGATGGCGGGCTATTATTTTGCAGGGATTACAGGCAGCCTGTATATTGGTTTTGGCATTGTGGCAACATTTTATGTGGTACTTCTAGGGCTTGCTATCAAGTTCAGGAAACCTGTATTAGAAGAAAAAGTTGCCAACATCATAGTAAATATTTTCTTTGAAGAAGAGGAGGACGCAGCATGAAGCCAAGCATAAACACTACGAGAATAGGCACACTGAAAGATGTACAGGACTCTATACATATTTTGAAAAAGCGTGTCAAGGTGCAGGAGAAAGATTTAAGCATCCGCCTGAAACGCCTGCCAGAGGAAAGTTTTAAAGCTACCACTGGTTTGTTTTTGCCTGCCTTTATCAATAATAAAATATCTGGCGGCACTTGGAAGCTGGTAAAAGACGGGCTGGGTATCCTATCCCCATTTAGTTCTAACAAAGCTGGTTATATTAAAGATGCAGCCAAGCAAATAGGCATCATGGCCTTTATGAAAGTCGTGCGGGGGTTTATAAAAAAATAAACCGCTATTCTTGGTAAATTGCCAAAAAGGAACGAAGTCTCGAAGATGTACTAAGAAAAAAGTAACGACTCCTTGGCTTGCATTTATTTTTTCCCTTTTAAACCTTCGTGCCTCTCTTTGTTTTAGTCCTTTCATGGCAAAATTTAGTAACCATAATTTAATTTGCTCCCATGCAGCCATATTTTTACACAATATGTCTAGCCATTGCATACATGGCTTTTCGTAATACATATCAGGCTACATTTGCTGTTTTACTAAATAGAGAAAGTGATATGTTTTGGTACGAGCAAGATGTGAAGGGAGTGGAGGCGAAGAAGGCAAAGGTTGTTAATCCTAAAATGCTCTTTTATGGTAGTTCTTCCATAAGGTTGTGGTCTAGCTTAGAAAAAGATTTTGCCGAGTATAAGCCTTTGAACATGGGTTTTGGAGGTTCAACAATGGCTGCATGTATTGTTTATTTTGAAAGGCTGATGGCTGGGTTAAACCCCGATATTATACTTATTTATGCTGGAGACAATGACCTAGGCGATGGGCGCCACCCAGAGGAAGTGCTTATTTTCTTTAAACAACTGATAGCTGAGATAAGGGGGAGGTTTGGTAAAATACCCGTTCTTTTTGTATCCATAAAGCCAAGTATCACTAGGTTCAACATCATTAACCAAATTAGGTTTACCAACTCGATTATTAAAGATGCGATTGCCAAAATGGATGGAGAGGTATTTTATATTGATATATTCGACAAGATGCTGGATGCCAATAACTATCCTGACAAGTCGTTGTTTTTGTCGGAAGGGCTGCACATCAACGAGAAAGGCTATGCTATTTGGAAAAAAATGATAACGGGTTTTATGACTGAGCATAATATTCATTTACAATAAAATGTCCGCCCTGTATGAGCGTTGTTCCATTATCTTCATTTATTACCGAGAAAGGCTATAGACGAGAATATTTTAAATGGTTTAGCCCTCATTTGCAGCGAGATATGGAATTGTTGGTTTTTGGGTTTGCTGGCAAGCCAGTGATTTTTTTTCCTACAAGGACTGCAAGGTTTTACGACTACGAAGATTGGAAAGTAATAGACGCCTTTAAAGAAAAGCTGATTGGAGGTGAACTACAGATTTATTGCGTGGACAGTGCTGACCAGCAAAGTTTTTACAACAAGGCCATCACCCCTGCCGAGCGCATCCAGAAACATTACCAGTTTGAAAATTATATTTTGCTGGAACTAATGCCGTTTATCAAGCAAAAAAACAACAATCCATATTTAATATCTGCTGGTTGCAGCCTAGGCGGTTACCATGCAGTAAACTTAGCCTTCCGTTACCCGCAATTGTTTAGTAAAGTGGTGGCCATGAGTGGCAGGTACGACCTTACGCTGAAACTAAAATTTTTCGATGATTTGTTCGATGGCTATATAGACAACCATATATATAGCCATACGCCCATAAAATTTATTCCTAATATACAAAACCCACATAGCTTGGATTTGCTGCGAAAGCTAGATATAACCCTAGTGATAGGGGAAGAAGACGCATTCCTGGAAAACAACAAGCAAATGCACGAAGTGCTGTTGCAAAAGCAAATACCCCACCATTTCTACATCTGGAAAGGAGAAGCCCACAAAGCCCAGTATTGGATACAGATGGTGCAGTTGTATTTTTAGTGATGAATGATGAGTTGTAAGTTCATAACTCATCATTCATCACACATAATTCATAACTTATAATTTATAACTCATAATTAAGATGGGTATTTCTAAAACCCCGCCGCCGCCTTATTACGCCGTTATCTTTACTTCTGAAATAAGAGAGCCTGCCGCAGGCTATGGAAGCATGGCAGAAAAAATGGAAGCGCTTGCAAAACAGCAGCCTGGTTTTTTAGGCGTGGAAAGTGCAAGGGACAAGCTAGGCATTACCGTTTCGTATTGGGAAAGCCTAGAAGCAATAAAGGCATGGAAACAAAACTCTGACCACCTAATGGCGCAGCAAATGGGCAAAGAGCAATGGTACGAAGATTATAAAGTGCGGATTTGCCTAGTAGAAAGAGATTATACCTTGTAAATATCTGCTATAGGGCTGGCAACCTAATTCCTAATTCTTAATTCCTAATTAAGTGCTATTTCTTTATTGCCCTTGTTATTTCTGCCTTGCCAATAGGCCCCCGTATTTTCTCCACCCAAAAACCTGCTGCTTGCAAGGCTTTCCTCACACTAACTTTACTTGAATATGTAACCAACACACCATTGGTGTTGGTTAAAGCATACATAAGTTTAAATACTTCTTCTGTCCAAAGTTCTGGCTGCACGGTTGGGGCAAATGCATCAAAATATATCACATCGAAACATTTGCTTATGTTTATGTTTAAGAGGGATTGAAGGGATTTATTGATAGTGAAATACTCATTTATACATACTGGTTCTCCCCAAGCAGCTTGATGTAGCTGCATTAATAAATGGCCAGTGCCTAATTGGTTATCATATTTCAAAGCACCTGACTCTTCCAGCGTTAAAGGGTATAGTTCAATGGCATAATAATCAATTTTCCTGCCCAGCTTGGTAGCATCCTGCAAAGTGAGCAAGGCATTTAAACCAGTGCCAAACCCCATTTCAAATACCGATACAGTATCAGTTTTAATTGTTGGCAGGGCATATTGCAAGGCAGCTTCAATGTATATATGCCTACTTTCTTGCACAGCTCCATGCCTGCTATGATAAGTAACATTCAGTTCAGGGATAGCAACTGTGTTACTTCCGTCCCTTGTTATTTCAATTTCACGGTGCATCATCAATGAAACATTTCTTTTTGCGGTTACAAATTTTGTTGCTAACCACCACATCTAATGTGCTTTTTTAGCCAAAAAGGCACAAAACCACTAACAAAAACTAAGAAAAATAAGTTATAAAGGTAATGATAACATAATTTTTATTCTTTTTTCTCTTTGGTTCTTTACGTAAAACTTTTTGCCTCTTCGAGTCTTTTTGTCTTTGTGGCAAATTAACCAAACTTGCATTTGAGCCTCTGCTGTTAACCCTTTTCTTGCCGGCTCAAGGGGCTTTGCCCGCTTGGTTTGGCTCGCTTTTGACACCAAAAATTTATTTTTGAGGCCTTTGCGAACTATAACTCATTGAAATACAATGCCTTATGGTTTTTACAAGTGAGTGTTTCGTGAGTGATTTATGAGTGATTTTCGCGGAAAAGTAAGTCCTTTTGAGTGTTTTTTGAGGATGAATGTAAACTGTCATGATGTTTTTTTATATTAAAAATAAGCCCCACGGGGCATTGAGATAAAGCTAGGCTAACAAAAAAAAACAGGAGGTTTTTAATACATGCAGCGAGCCAAGGCGAGGCCAAGCACAGGGATTGTGCTAATAAAAACAAAGACCCTTATACTACAAAGTCGGTATTGATTTAATATCTGTGCAAAAGGACAATCCTATATGGGGGAAATTTTGGATGCCCATGGGGGCATATTTCCCCCATATAGGATTTTTATTTTGGGCTTTATACATATCCATGCCAATTTTACATTGAAGGAGGAACTAGCCATCTTAGCTTTAGCTCCTACACAAGGTGTTAGTTGGCTGTAGAAAATCATAATTCACCATCAAAATCTTATCAGTTTCTTATCAATAAACTATCATTTTCCTATAATAAAACTATCATTCCATTATCAATAAATTATCATAAAATTCACTTAAATTATCATAAAAAAAGAGGCTTAAAAAATATAAACAACTGAATATCAATGAGTTGCAAGCAAAAAGAGAGACGCGGAAAAAAATAAATCACGGAAAAAGATGAAAAAAAACATTTCAAATGTTCTCTTATACTCTCACATTCCCTCCTTTGTTTTTGCTCCTTCTCTCTTGTTCTTGCCACATCTCTCTTTGGAGAAGGTTGAGGTGAGGTCGGGCTGGGGTGAGGCAGAGATTTAGCGTGGGGCTATTACCATCAAATATGTAGGTTGCTGATAAATAAAAAAGGGGAATAAAAAGCAAAGATTTTATATGCGCCCTTCAAAATAAGTTTTTTTTCATTTTTTTAAATATTCGGTAAATTTGTGGACTAATATATAATTTTATGCGTTGGCTAATATTCCCTCTTATTTTGGTATGCACCAATATGGCTGCCCAGTGCAAAACATTCAGGTTGAATGCAGACGGCGACACGCTGGACTGTGTGGACAAGAACAATAAAAAACAAGGCAAGTGGGTGATAAAAACACCAAGTTTACATGGCGAGCAAGGGTATGACGAAGAGGGGGAATTTGTAGATGGCAAACGAGAAGGGCCATGGCGGAAATACAACTTAATGGGCGATTTTATAGCCGTTGAAAATTACAGATGGGGCTACAAAGACGGCGTGAGCCAATACTTTAATATATATGGCCTGGAACATGAGGAAACTTGGAGGGCAATAAACCCACAGTACCCTTACGACACGGTGCTGGTGCCAGATGTAACCAACCCCGATAAATACGAGCTAAAAGTAGTAAAAGTAGAAGGGGGAACTGTAAAAAATGGCAACTGGCGGTACTACAACCCCGAGACAGGAATGATTGTAAAAACTGAATTTTATTGGCTGGACAAATTGCAAGACCAGTCTGGCGCAAATGGGCAAAGCCAAGGAACCAAGCTTAGCGCATCTACTGGCAGCAGCAAGCCAAAAGAAGTACAGCAATTTGAGAAAAAAATTGCCAATAAACGGAAAGTAAAAATCCGGGATGGAAGCACATCATTTTAATTTTTTAACCTAGCAACCTTTTAGCCAACCTACGCGTATTATTAAAATTGGCTTTGTAGTTGTAAAATAGTATAGCCCCATTTTGCCTGAAACCCCTGCCAACATATTAGCACTCATCGATGGTTGCTGCAAAAACAACCGGAATAGCCAGCGCGAGTTGTACTATTTCTTGCATGGTTTTGCAGCAAGTGTTTGTTACAGGTATGTAAACCAGCAAACAGACGTGGATGAATTGGTAAGCGAATCATTTATCAAATTGTTTAAAAGCATGGAAAGGTTTGAGGCAAAAACAGGAGCAAATGTTGAACTATTGCTAAAAGGCTGGTTCAAAAGGATTATTATTAATACCTGCATCGACTTTTTAAGGAAAATGCACACTATTATACCCATACAAGAGCTCAACTATGAGCAAGACACTACTTTAGGCCAAGAAGAAACAGGCTTAGACAAGGTAGAATACAAGGAAATAATAGAAGCCATAAGGCAGCTTTCGCCTTCTTACAGGTCTGTGTTTAACCTATTTGTAATTGAGGGCTACTCACACGAGGAAATTGCCACAGAGTTAGGCATTTCTGTGGGTGCCTCTAAGTCTAACCTAAACAAGGCAAGGAACAATTTAAGGAAGATTATTAATGTGCAAAACAAAGTAGCAGTGTAAAACTATGTTTAATCTGGAAGACAACGATAATGAATTGGATAAAAAAAGCCGTGAGGCGGCTGCGGGGTTTGTATCCTCTGCAACGCCGCCTGCTTGGGATATTTTTGTACAGCAACTAAACCAAGCTATGCCCATTAACAAGAGAAAGAGAAGGTTCTTTTATTGGTGGGTACCAGCGGCTATTGCGGTTGTATTGGGGGTAAGCACGTATTTTATCATACAAAAAAGTAGCAATATCAGCAAGGTATCGCCCGCTGCTAATATTGAGATCCCTGCTGCAGCAGTTGCAATATTGCCCATCCATAAAGAAAAACAAAATACTGCAAACAAAGCCACCAAACTAACAACCGATACACAAAAAACGTTGCCTTACAGCAACAAAATGCAGCAAGAGGCTTCAACAGCCCTCGTAACAAAAAAAGGCATTACTAGAACAAAAGAGGATAAAATTCATGCAGAAAATAATGGGAATAGCAATAAAAAGAAAATTAAACTTTCCTTAGCTGCACCAAACAATTCGGGTACCACAAACAGGCAAAATAACATTGCACTTATTAGTAGTAATAATACAGCCCACAGACTAACAAAGCTAGAAACAAGAAAACCTATTTTAAAAAACAAACTAGTTGATACAACTGAAGTAGTAGCAAAATATTCGGATAAAAAACAGGTATTAGCTGCCTTAAGTTTAAAAAAAGAACAAAAAAACGAAGACGATGTTGTTTTAATTAACAATACCAATTTCAAGGGTACTACTACTGCCACCGCCACCCCAAGTAAAACGCTATTAACAAACAAAATAGAAGTATTAGATTGTACCCATAACTTTTTTGCAGCTAAAGACAGCACTAAAAAAGCAGTAATAGCTAGTTTGCCTCGCGATACTTCCTTAGTAGCCACAAAAGACACAACCAATAAAAAATCAAAAAAACATACCTTGAATGCGTTTAGCATAGAAACGGTAGGCACATCTGATGTTAGCACAGTAAAGTTTACTTATATAAACAAAGCAAGTTATGGCGGCGGGGCAATAATTGGCTATCATTTCAATAAAAAATGGAGCATACACACCGGCGCTATCTATACCCAAAAAAATTACAAAGCCGCTGGCAGCGATTTTACTTTGCCAAAATCCTCTTGGCTAAGAAATTATAAAATTGAAGATGTAGTAGGTTATTGCCGCATGTGGGATGTGCCATTGGTGGTTAGATATACAGTAAAAGAAACACAAAAAGCAAGTTTTTTTATTAGCGCAGGCTTGTCTTCGTACTTTATGAAGAAAGAAAATTACAGCTACGCTTATTATATTGGCGGAAACAAGTACACATACAATGCCTCTTATAGCAATAGCCCTTCTTACTTGTTATCCATTGCAGATTTTTCTATAGGCATGGACGAGCATATATCCCCGCATTTCAACCTTCATATCGAGCCTTATGCAAAACTGCCACTGAAAGGCATCGGTTTTGGTAGCATGCAAATAAGTAGCTATGGTTTAAACCTTGCATTGCAATACAAGCGGTTGTTGCATAAATAATTTCAGGGAAATTGCCACAAAGGCACAAAAACGCAAAGTAGCACTAAGGGATTAAGTAAATAATTGAATTTAACTATTTACCCACCCTAACCACTTTTTCCATTACTTTTCTGTCTGTATAAACCAATGAAATAGCATATACCCCTGCTGGTAAGCTGGCAAGGCTAAGTTGCTCCAAGGTGCTTGCATGGCCATTGTAGCTTACCTGTTTCACCCTTTGCCCACTGGCAGTGTAAATGGCTACGCTTTGCAGCGTGGTAGGGGTTAGGTAATGTTGTATGGTAAGCCTATTGCTAACAGGGTTTGGGTATATCAATAGCCCTTTTTCCCGCACTAGGTTGTAAAGTGTTTTGGAATAAATACGGATATTGTCTATGTAAATATTGTTGCTATTGTTATTTATGTCCCTAAAGCGTACCCTTATTTGGTCGCCACCGTTTACCAAGCTGCTTACATTAATGCTGTCTGTCCGCCATTGGCTCTTCATTGGCACAAAGCCGGTGTCGGATGCGGGTGCTGTTTGCAGGGTATTGCCCCAGCGTTTGTAAATGGGTGCCCATGTACTGCCACAATCTTTGGTTATGTCTATTTGTAAGGTATCTGGTGTATTGTTGGCCGCAGCAACAGTAGCGGCAACATCAAAAATAAGGAATGTGCTATCCACCGGGTTATTGATAGACAGAGGCGGTGTTAATAAATCATCTACGCTTGGGTTTGGGTTTGCAAAGTTTTCTACAAAGGCCGCGTAGCTTCCTGCGCTGGCAGCAGTATCTGTTTGACGCCATATAAAATTGTCGGTAGGTTGTTGGGTTATTTCCCACCCAGCGGGTGGGAAGCTAGTACCTTCAAAGCTCTCGTGGATGGGCAGCGTAACCGTAGGCAGAATAGTAAAGCTGCTTGCTAACGTATCGTTTAATATATTGTCGTCTGCTGTTTGGTTAGGCAATGAAGTGAAAACTTTAATGCTATGTAACCCTGGCTTAAGTGTTTGGGTTGATAAGGTAACAGTGGCAGAGTCATCTTTTTGTAAGTTGCCAGTGAAGTGGGTGGTACTAATAGTGCCGCCATCTATCTGCATACCTATGTCGCAGGATTTAATTAGGGTATTGCCTAGGTTTTTAATGGCTATTTGTGGCTTGACTATGTTGCTGCAACTGGACGTATTTATTTGCGTAATGCTATTGGCTGCAATATCTATTTTATACCTTAATGTCATATTAATATTATCAAGGAACAGGTTGTTCCCCTCGCCATTATACCCCCTAAACCCGACCAGTATTTTGTCAAAAGCATTGTAGGCTGAAAGGTTGATGGTTTCCTGCTTCCATTTGCCAATGCCCCCAAAAGGATAAAATTCTTTATTAGTAGTATCTCCTACGGTAGCTAAATCTTTACCTCCTTTTTTCCAAACGGAAGAAAATGTTTGGCCGCAATCGGTGCTAACCACTACTTCCAAAGTATCAGAATAAGGCTGCCCTTTTGGTGTAAACTGGTATGCCCTCCAAAACGACAGCAGGATACTGTCTGCACCCTTTACCTTTAGTTGAGGTCCTGAAAGTGTATCTGCTGCACCTAGATGCATGTTATACTTATAATTATACAAGCACATAGAATAATCGTCGCCAGCACCAGTGTGGCTAGTATCGTTTGCGGTATGAATCCAACTGCTAAAATCTAGGTTTGTATTGGTGTTATGCCATGTTTTATTAGGGAACAAAGGTGGGTAATCAAAGTTTTGCTGGATGGCACTTGCCCCTGCATCCGTAATAATTGGCTTGGCAAAAACCTCTATTGTTTTGCTAAAAGAATATTGATTGCTGCCTACTACGTTCCATGCTTTAAAGCTGTATTGGCTAATGGAATCTATTACTGGAAAAATAAAGTTGCCTGCAGTGCCACTGTAAACAATAATGCCACCGCCATTTAAAGTATCGCCTATTTTGTAAGAATTTCCATTTACCAAAGCGCCCATATTACTGCTTGTGTTGAAAGCAATGATAACGGGTTTGTTGTTTTTACTAGCCCAACTAAGGTTGAACTGGTTGCAATTGTAAGTAGCTTTTAAATTTGTAATGGCACTGGTGCTGTCATTTACTAGGGCAGTCGCTTTTTTTACTGCTGCATAAGCATTTAGCCTGCCTGTGCCCAGTAGCCCTATGTAATTAGGGTTTAGCGGATAATTGTTGTCAGTCGTTGACAATACTATTTCCCTAACGTCGTTTGCAGAAGCTTTCCCTTTTAATATTGAAGCCACCAAGGCGGCTACACCCACCACATGTGGGCAGGAGTATGAAGTGCCGGAGCCGTTTCCATAAGCTACGTTTTCGGTGCTAAAAATACCTGCCCCAGAAAAGCCCTCCCCGCCAGGGGCTTGAATATCTATCCAGTTGCCAAAATTGCTGTAGCTTGCTTTTAAATCTTGGTTGCTTGTTGCAGCCACGCAAACAACCCTGTCATAAGCCCCGGGATAAATGCGTATGCTTTTCCCGTTATTGCCGGCAGCAAATACTACCAATCCGCCATTTAATACGCTTCCCCCACCATAATCAGAGAAATAATCTATGGCATCCAGTACGGCTATGTCATAAACATCTGGGTCTTCATAGCCCCAGCTATTGCTAGATATAGCCGAGCCATTGTCGGCAGCATATACCAGCGATTCTGCAAATCCTGCGTTCAAATTATTGGGTCCAAAAATTTCGCAGCTCATCAGCCTTATGCCGCTCGAAGGCGACCCATTGCCGCCGGCTATGCCGCTCAGCATAATGCCATTGTTGTTTACCATGCCAATAATACCCGCACAGTGCGTGCCGTGGCTGCTATTGAGGGTAAGTGTGCTGCTATTATTGGTGAAATTGAAGCTTTTGCCTACGGCAATGTTTTGGGCAATGTCGGGGTGGCTTAGGTTAATGGCATTGTCGTGAACAGAAACAATTACGGCGGGGTTGCCGGTCTCTATCCCCCAAGCATCTTCCATAGAAATATCCTTGCCTGGCGTGCCGCCTATCTGCCCGGTGTTTTTTAGGTTCCATTGAAAGCTAAGCAAGGGGTCGTTTGGCACAAATGGGGGAGGGGCATTGTTTATTACTGCTGCTCTATATACCGGTTCTACAACCTCAAAAGCATTTGTTTGCTGGTATGCCTTTAAGGCTTGTTTTATATTAGTTGCTATGGGCAACGTTATTTCCAGCCATAAATGAAAGCCATAGGCCTCGTGCTGCTGCTGCATATCCGTATTTGCAAGGATATTGCTAAAGAGCATTGTAACTTCTGTTGGCCGCAGTTTTTGGTCTAGCGCATCCACTGCCGGGACGCTGAACTTCACATTTCCAGTAGCATCTTTAATTAAGTGCTGAGCTTGATAGCGATAGCTGGGCAATAATTTTACATATAATTTGCCTGGGATATAGGCAGATAAGGGAACGGTTTCTATATCTATTTTAGGCCTATCGCCTTTGTGGATGCTGGGTATAATAGGCTGGGCAAAAGTATGGGCAGCAAAAAAGAAACAAACTACAATTGCTTTTAATTTTTTGGTGAACCTATCATATAACAATTCCAAGCGTTTCATATCCTAATATTGATTGCTAAGATAAGCAGGTAACCTTATAACATGGCATTATTAAGGCATTATTATAAATAGTATGAGGAATTAACCGTTATATTTTAGTGTTTTAAATGGCTGATTATTTAGGAATCCTTGCTTTGTATTTAAGCTTAGTAAATGATAATTAAAATATAGTCCTTTTTTTAGTTATGATAAACGGTAAAATACTTGGCAGGTTTTTTGCTAATTTCAACTTGCTTTTAAGTAAAACAATATGTAATTTATTTTTAAAAACTTTTTTGATAAAAACCTTAAAAAAGGGCTATAGTTATATAAAATTGTTCATTTGCAGGGTTCGATGTATTAAAAAAATCTTCTTTAATTCGCAAAATTAAAATAGCATTAAAAAATATATCAAATAATTCTGTTAATTTTATTAACTTGCCGCAGTACAAATCAAGGCTTATGAATAATAACAACTCTTATTTGCTCAAAATTTCGCTATTATGTAGCGATTTTGTAATTGTGAATGCTAGTTATTTTCTAGCATATTTTGTTACCTCATGGGAAACAAGGCTTAGTGACCAGTTTTTATTTGGTACTATTATTTTCTTCAACATTTCTTGGCTATTCTCCAGTTTTATCACGTATTTGTATCATAATAATACAATGCGTTTCTTGGAAAGCGTGCTTAGGTGTACTATACAGACCTTCCTACTCCAGTTTTTGTTTTTCAGTGCTTTTGTCTTTTATTTTTATAGCACGCACACACGGTATAGTTTCTTAATTGTTTCTTATGTGCTAATCTTTTTCCTTTTGGCAATGAGCCGAATATACTTGACTTATATTATTGAATTCATAGCCAAAAAATCAAACCTCAACAAAAGGATAGCTATAGTTGGGCATAATGAAATTGGCATTAAACTAGCAAATTACTTTATTGACCATACTTCTATTTATTCATTCCAAGGGTTTTTAGATGTAAATTCAACCAAATTGGCGGGCATAGGGCATAAAAATGTGGTTAGGAAGTTGGATGATTGCGTTGAATATGCGGTTGAAAACAATATTACCGAAATATACTCTACCATATTGCCCGAACAGAACCACGAGATTAATGAGTTAATTGAAAGTGCCGAGAAAAATTGTGTGAGGGTGAAGTTTGTAACCCCAACAAACGAACTAAGTTCTAATTTATACCAACTAGAGTATTTTGATAATATACCCATTGTTAGCCATAGGCCAGAACCGCTTCATGCGTTGAACAACCGATTGAAGAAACGTATTTTTGATGTTATTTTCAGCCTTTTGGCCATTTGTTTTGTTTTGTGGTGGCTAATTCCTATCATTGGTATTATTATTAAAGCAACTTCTAAAGGGCCAATTTTTTTCAGGCAGTTAAGAAGTGGGCGCGATAATAAGCCTTTTTGGTGCTTTAAGTTTAGGAGTATGACTGTAAACAAGGACAGTAATACTGTACAGGCTACTAAAAATGACAAGCGTATTACCCCAATAGGAAGTTTTTTAAGGAAATCAAGTTTAGACGAGTTTCCACAGTTTTTTAATGTAATACTTGGCAATATGAGTATTGTAGGCCCTAGGCCTCACATGCTAAAACATACGGAAGAATATAGCCAGCTAGTAGATAAGTTTATGCTAAGGCAGTTCATGAAGCCGGGCATAACGGGATGGGCGCAGGTAAGTGGTTACCGGGGCGAGACAAATGATACTAGTCTGATGGAAAAAAGGATTGAACATGATATTTGGTACATGGAGAACTGGTCTTTGATGCTGGATATAAAAATCATATTCATGACTATTATTAACATATTTAAAGGAGAGGAAGCAGCCTATTAATAAACACTTTACACTTAGATTATTTTTACATACAATTTATAAGCCTACTCTTGCCGAGTAGGCTTTTTTGCTATGCAGTATAATGGCTTTTTTATTAGAACAGCATTCATATACTTTATGCCTATGGTTTTTCTGGCTCACAAAAAAAGCAACCCCCATAAAATGAGTAGTTGCTTTTTTCAATAATAAAGTGTAATGTATTTATAATATAACTAAGCCACTGCTAGCTTTACCAAATCTGCTGCCTCGCTCAAAAGAATAGCAGATTGAACTTTCAAGCCACTTTCGTCAATCAATTTCTTTGCTTCGGTAGCATTTGTGCCTTGTAAGCGTACGATAATAGGTATTTCAATATTTCCTAATTTGTTGTAAGCCTCAATAACACCTGCTGCCACACGGTCGCAGCGTACAATACCTCCAAAAATATTAATCAGTATCGCTTTTACATTAGGGTCTTTCATGATAATTCTAAAGCCAGCTTCAACGGTTTGTGCATTGGCAGTACCGCCTACGTCCAAGAAATTAGCAGGTTCGCCACCAGCAAGTTTAATCATGTCCATGGTAGCCATTGCCAAGCCTGCACCGTTTACCATGCAGCCTACGTTGCCGTCTAGCTTTACGAAGTTTAGGTTAAACTGGCCAGCTTCTACTTCTGTTGGGTCTTCCTCGGTAATATCCCTTAATTGTGCTATTTCTGCATGACGCATCAAAGCGTTGTCATCAAGGTTCATTTTGCAATCCACAGCAATCATTTTCTCGTCGCTGGTTTTGAAAAATGGGTTAATTTCAATCATGTTGGCATCTAATGCAACATAAGCCTTGTACAAATTGGTTACAAACTTCACGCAGTTTTTAAAAGCCTCGCCACTCAAGCCAAAATTAAAAGCAATTTTACGCGCCTGGAAAGGAAGCAGCCCGCCACTTGGGTGTACCAATTCTTTAAATATCTTTTCTGGTGTGCTGTGTGCCACTTCTTCAATGTCCATGCCGCCTTCGGTGCTGTACATGATTACGTTTTGCCCTTTTGCCCTGTCCAGCAAAATACTTAAATATAATTCTTTTGTAGGGTTAGGCCCATCGTAATACACATCTTGAGCAACCAAAATCTTGTTTACTTTTTTACCAGCCTCGCCAGTTTGTATGGTAACCAATGTTCCGCCTAGGATGCCCGTTGCAAAACTGGCAATATCTTCTACGCTCTTGCCCACTTTCACGCCGTTCATGCCTGTTTCTATCACCTTGCCCTTGCCACGGCCACCAGCATGTATCTGTGCTTTTACCACAGCAAACTTGTTGTTGGTTTCTGTTTTTATTTGGCGGTAGGCTTCTTCAGCGGCGGCTACTGTTTCCACTGCAATACCTTCTTGAACTGGGACGTTGAATTTTTTCAACAACTCCTTGGCTTGATACTCGTGTAAATTCATATAACTAACTTAAAAATTTTGACGAAGATAAGCGAAACTACAATTGAGAAAAGGGAAATACACCGAATTTACAAACATAATTTTGACAATATGATAGGAGGTAGGCAATTGGGCAAAAAGTTGCTACAGACAGTGCGGGATGGTGAAAGATTACCTTGTTATTGGGTACGTTGCCAAGTAACGGCTTGGCGTTTGTTGAGGAATTAGCATTCCGTAAGCCAATAACCATGTTGGTAATTGCAATATTGCTGATGTTTATTAATAACCCAAATTTATAACGTCGAACCCGAACAGAAGCGCAATAAAGAACAAATGCCGAGGCAATGTTCGTCAAGCCACAATAATGCCAAACCTAATGTTGGGCGTATTTTAAATTTCGTATTTTTTTATGGAACATTTAGGTGAATCCCAGCTTTCATCGTCTAACCTGATACTTTCCCATTCATCTCCTGTATCAAATTCAAGTTCACAATATTGGTAATAACAAACTTCTGGGTCAAATATTCTCAGCATAGTAATTACGGCCATTGGATATATAATCATTTCATCAAAATCATAAGCCAATTCAATAATATTAGTAGTGTCATTATAGAGGTCAATGAATGATTTAAACATTCTCCATGATTCATCTTTGCTCTTATCTAAATGGTCAGTATGTCCAATTTCATCTTCGATTCTTCTATAAAGCTTTCGCCAATAACGTTCCCATTCATTTTGCATTATTGGAATAAATTTTGATTTTTCTATACCTGCATCAGTATATATTTCTCCCCAAATATTCTCATTTGTTCCAATATATATTTCGTCATAACTTTTGTTCTCTATATAACTTTCTAATTGTTGTGTAAGACTTTCATAGGTGCTCATTTCATAAGTTATCTTTTTAGCTTTGAAATGAATTACAGAACCCAGTATTTGAGATTCATATAGTCCTTTTTTAAGTTTACTATATAGTTCAAACGCTTTTAAAAACTCTGCATATTTTGGAATATTATTTTCTTTGTTATTATTGTCAAATATAAACTCAGCAATATTTTCTATTTGTTCATTAACAATTACATTTATTTCATCAATTAAATTTTTGAATGGTTTATCATTCTTACTTTTTGTATCGAATTTTGATTTTATGTACTCTTCGAAGTCAATGATAGAATAATGATATGCATTTTCCCATGTCAGAAAGGATTTGTCGAAATCCCATTCATTCTTTTTAGGCTTATACCCTAAATTTATTAAGGCCATCTCATTTTTATATTTAAGGCCTATATGCATATTGTTATTAGCTTCTGAATTTAAACAATACCATATAGCCAATTTATTTTTATTCCATTTAGATATAGGGAGATTTGATTTTAAACTAAAACCTGACGAAGACTTAAAACTTACAAGCCCAAAAAGAATATTTGAAATTGTTGCTTTTGATTCTTTATTCAAAACATTTTTGAGAGAAATATCAAGTTTCCAATTTTTAGGAGTCTTTGAAATATTATTTTGTGTATAATGCTGCCAAAAAATTTTCTCTGTTATTGGGTCTTGTAAAATTATAAATAAAGGATGGTTTTCGCTGACCGCATTCCAATATAAATAATGTGTTTGTGAGAAGTAAAATGTTAGACACTATTTCTTTCTTTGAAAATTAGTTTCACCGCCTTTTATTTGTAATGCAAAGATTTTTATTTGCCCTTTTTCGTCAATTGGAGTTTCTACCAAAGCGTCAATCCCTAGATCTATAATTGGTTGTTCACGAAAAATCCAACCATATTCTGTAAATAATTTTGCTGTATCATATAGAGCTTTTCTTTCGGTTTTAAAGTGATTCACAATTTCTAAGTTGAATGGAATGAAGATTCATAAATTACGCCCAACAGTTGATTTTTATCATTTTACAGGCAAATATATTTCTGCCATCATACACCTAGCACTGCCGCCGCCATTAGCCTCTATTGTAGCAATATCGCTATGTATAATGGGATTGTATTTTTCTATTGTAGTTATTTGTGCTGTGTTTAGGCTTTCAAAAGCCTGGGTACTCATTACTAAAAAAGGGTTGCCTTCTTTGTTTTGTACTTGCAGCATATTGCTAGCAAAATGGTTCATTTGGCTAAAGCTAATGTCGATGATTTCTTTGCCGCTGCTTTCCAATGCTTTTTTTAGGTACGCCCTTTCAAAATCTGCCCTTACGGAAGAAAGGCAGATAACTGCGTATTTGTCTGCAACGCACATCATCACATTGGTATGGTAAATGGCGTTGCCAGCTTCGTCATCGGCAGTGAAAGTAATTGGTGTGTAGTTCATTGCCCTGCAAAAGTCTTTAAGTACCACTTTGCTGGTACGGGGCGAAAGGCAGGCATACGCCATTTTATTTTCTCTGTCCAGCACCATGCTACCTGTGCCTTCTAAAAAAAGCTCGTTTTGCTCATATACACTCAAGTCTGTAGTGTATTTAATGATAAATTTTTGCTGGATAGCATCTAGCACATGCTGCTTGCGTTCTGGTCTCCGGTTTTTGGCAAACATGGGGTAGAGGAAAACAGTGCCATCGCTATGGAATGAAACCCAGTTGTTGGGGAATATAGAATCGGGCGTGTGTGGTTCGGGCGTGTCTTGCACTATGGTTACGTCAATGCCATTTGCTATTAATTTTTCTACAAAGCCGTCAAACTCTGATAATGCTTTTGCTTGTATTGCTGCTGTTTCAGGTGCTGCCACCTGAAAACTATTGTTCACTGCTGTTTCTGCATTATAGGCAAAACGGGCAGGGCGGATCATTAATAAGTTGTATGTCATAAGTTGTAAGTCGTAAGTGATAAGTCGTAAGCCATAAGTAGCGGGCGTAATTCCTAATTCCTAATTCCTAATTCTTCTCTCAGCACCGGCATACTCATGCAATGGAAGCCCCCCCTTGCACGGGAAAGCTCTGCCGATGGCATCAGGATTACGGTATCTGTTATTGTTGCTGCATCAATAGTACCAGCTTCCAGCCCTTCGATCAGTTCTTTGGCCTTGATGATGTTGAAGCCATTTGCTGCAAAAGCATCCGTTGTTTTATCATTCCTGTCATACGCCAATACCACCCCTTCTTTCAAAGCCAATAAGTTGCAACTGTCTGTCCACTGCTCCCTAGCACTGTAAGGAAACTCGTTGTTGCCACTAAAGATTATTTTTACTTCGCCCTCGCATTTTAAATCTGTTTTGCTGATGTCCACCAGCAAGTCTTCCAGGCTTTCAAAGGAAACAGGCTGCTCTGGTTTGTTCTTGTGGAACTGGAGTATTTTTATTTTTTCTTCTTTTTTTATTTCTAAAATGCGTTCTATTGCATTTTCATCTTCGTGCTTTACCGCCTTGCGAGAAAAATTGCCCAGCATTACCCATACATCCCGTTTTACCTGCGTAAACACGGTGTCTATGTGCATATAGTCCCTTTTTTTTGGAATTTTAATGATGCTCACCTTATCCACAATGCCCTTTTCAAACATGGTATTGGTAATTTTTACGGCGGCCTCGGCAGTTGTTCTTTCACTTACGCCTACCAGCAGGTGGTTGGGGCTTACCACCATTATATCGCCACCTTCAAGCGTTACCTTTTTGTCATCGTCTTCCTTGGGCAATAAAAAACTATACTGGCTGTCAGATAGCTCAATGATATTGCCGTGGTAAGCAGCAAATAATGGGTGGTTGAAAAAGATATATTTGGCTAGTAAAGCTTCCCTTGTCCTTGCTTTTTTGGCGGGCTTGTTCAGCAATACATAATTGTTGATGGTAATACCAATATCCCGTGTGAAAATAAAATTGGGGATAGGGGCAAACAACAATTGTTTTTCACGCGAAGTGCCAGACACGAATGTCTTTGCTAGTTCCGTAGGGCTATAAGTAAGTAGTTCTTTTTGTGCAAGGTAAGTGCAGCCTTCAATGGCACACACCGAGGAAACCAACTCTGTTTTAATGCTTTGGCTTTCCAGTATTTCTGCCAGCAGCCATTGCAGTTCTATCACGTGCTCGCTTTTATAAAAGTCAGGGTGTTCGGGTTTATAAAACGCCCTTTTGTTTTCAGGTGCATCGATGCTGGTCAGCTTCCCTTTTATTTTTTCGGGGTCAAGAAAATATAGCAATATCTTGGTATAATAGTCATATTCGTTCCTGCGGATAGTGTCTAAATGCACAATGTCTTCAAACAGCCAGTCTTGTGCTTTTGATGGCACTACCTTGCCAAGCCCGCTATCAGGGCTATGTACCAACAGCCTTTTTAAAGTGCCTACTTCCGATGTAACCGATACTTGTAATGGAGTTGCCATTGATTGATAATTGATAATTATTGCTTAGGTACAAACTTATGCTTTTTCGGCTATCACCTGTTTTCCATTGAGAAAACCCTTGGATGATAGGGGGATAAAACGGGTAAACATATCCTCGCTGTACCAATCTTCTTGCTTGGTTTTGCGAATTACTTGAGTATGGGCTTTCATGTTATAGGCAAAACTTTTCATG
Organism: Parasediminibacterium schistidii; assembly: GCF_046546515.1. Taxonomy (NCBI): domain Bacteria; kingdom Pseudomonadati; phylum Bacteroidota; class Chitinophagia; order Chitinophagales; family Chitinophagaceae; genus Parasediminibacterium; species Parasediminibacterium schistidii. Next base: position 54,996 of record NZ_JBKHKJ010000014.1, read on the forward strand.
TGGGCTTTGCTTTCCCAGATGCTAAAGGTCGCTTGTTTAATGAAAGGTATCTCTCCAATGCCAACAGAAGCGATAAGGCCATCTGCATCTTTTAATTGGTGGGATACAGCAGGCGTATTTTTCCAAAAGCTACTAAGTTTTCCCAGGCGTATGGTAGCCCTAGTAAGCACGGCAATTGGTCCATTATAATCTGTTTGTTTTGGCAATTTTCCAAAAGCCTCCTTGCTATCCCAGGTGCCATGCCCTTCTATTGGTTGCAACCAGATTGTAAAAACCTCTGCATTAAAAAAGCGGTACCATTGCTTTAGAAAAGCAGGTATAGGTATAGGTGTAGGTGTAGATGTACTAGGATAAACTGATAAAACCGCCCATTGCCGCCAATCGGGGGTTTTGTCGAAGCTGCCGTTTTTGCCACAACCCATTAATTTATAAAAGCTAATTTGTTTGTTGATAAACAAAGGGATATGGAAGATGGCCATTGAAAAAATACCCACAAAGCCCATGTATCTTGGGTATCGGGCGATGGTAAGCGTACAAATCATTTGATAAAAATAAGCAAAATGCAATTGCAGCAAAGGCACAAAGGCTTAAAGAAGCACAAAATCTAATATTTCACGCATTCTTAAAATGATATATAATTTACTGTAATCCAAAAGAGCAATTCTATGCGGGGGTATATTCCGCCATAGGTAGCCAAAATTTTGCAATTGAAGCGTTTTAAACAAATGTTAGCAGTTATTAATCTTTAACAATCAAGGGTATTTTTTTGTCCCCAAATGTCCAATTTAAGTCCTTTTTTTTAAGAATAGCAAATAATGTATCGGAAATATTTGTTACAGGTTGTGCTACAGATTTTTGCGTGGATAGTAACATAAAATCTGCCCTAAGCAAAGATTTTCGATAGTAATACTGGTTTTGCTTGATAGGCTTGCACTACAAATGATTCAAAATATCTTGGACAGAAGCACGCAATTTATAATCTGGATTGAAGAATACATATTTTACGGTTCGATCTTTCCCTATTACATACGTTGAAGGTACTGGAAGCGTGTTACCATTACTGCCATTAACTACTGTAAAATCTATTTTATATTTTTTGTACGTTTCCAGCATTTTTCCTTCTACGGCATAGTTCACTTTATATGCTTTTAAAATAGATAAATCCTTGTCGCCGATAACGGGAAAGGTTGCTTTTGTTTTATTAACTGTTTTAGTTACATTTTCTATTGTTTCTGGTGAAATAGCAACTACAGTTGCCCCTTTTGCGGTAATTAATGAAAGCGAATCATTAAGATGGCTCAATTCTTTGTTGCAAAACGGGCACCATTGGCCGCGGTAGAAAACAATAACTACTTCCCCCTTTTTCAGCTCCTTTTTTAGTGAAAAGGGTTTGCCAGCATTGTCTATAGCTTTAAAGTTGGGTGCCATATCACCTACTTTTAATCCTTCGGGGTAAACGACGTCGTTTTTTTGTGCAAATAATGTCAAGATAAACATACTAAACGCCAAAGTAAAAAGTGTTTTTTTCATTTTCAATAATTGTAGTGTTAATAATAAAGGGTTTATTTTTATTTTTTAAGCTCCCCTTGCATATTTATACGCCATGATCCGATTTTCCTTACATTTTTTGTTACAAAATATAAGTTCTATCTTTCATTCTGCTTGGCGTACACTCCTGTCTATATCAAAGCGTTTTCAAATCGCCTGAGTTGCATATAACCCTAGCTATCGCACAGTCCCCTGATATATAATCTTGGTAAGTGCTATTGCTTTTTTTGTGATGAAATTTAATACATAGCCAAAGCTGGTTTTTTTTCTGCTTCCGAGTGCATAAAAGTTTTTTGCCTTTTAGTAAAAAATCACCCTGGCACAACCCTGCTCCCATCTGGCCTCACTTATCCCGAAAGGCCGGAACAAATACTCCCAAGTGAGAGGGGGCAAGAAGATAGAGTGAAAAACGAGTACACTTATACAATTTTTATACTATTTTTTTTGCTGGTTTTTTATTAAAATAGTTTCAGTTTTGCCAATTTTGAACCTTTTTGCCGTTTCAGTTTTTTTTTTTCAAATCCTCATTTTTTTGTAACCCATTGATTATCAATACTATTAGCGAATTTTTAGTAGAAAAAAAAAGTATCATTTTATGATATTTTACTATCATAAAATAGTACCAAAATAATACCAAAATGATAGTAGAATAATAGTTTTATGATAATAAAGTGATTATTTATTGATAACGGATTATAATACCCTAATTTTTAGAAACTACTATTTTAATATTAGAAAAAAAAGAACTACGATACTGCTGCCTGAAAACTAGCTTTGTAAATGCTTTGTATCAAGTGCATTTATAGCACAAAGATAAGGTTTTTTATAGATTGGGGGGTATCAGGACAAAGCGAAAAAGTTTTATGCACCCGTTAAAAAGTGATGGGGTAATGTTGTATTATTGTGGTGGTGATATTGGGTTGAGTTAAAAGAAAAAGTAGGGAATATTAACTAGTTGACTGTTGCCTTAAAAAACTTACCAAAGAGAAAATGATAAATCAAGAAGACTTATATCAATATTTACTAAAAGAACAATGGAAAGAAATAATTGATATTCTTTATAAAGAGAAAGAAAATATTAAAAGCGATACCTTGCTAAGCGTTGCTTCAAAAACATTTGAAACGGAATTTTTAAGTAAAGTAAAAAATTATGATATTTTAAGGTCAGATATTACTCAACATTTGGAAATACTCTATACACTTCATTACGGAAAATTTTACTCACTGACGGACGATAATTACAAATTTTTAATTCTTGAAATTGTAAAGCGAAAAACACTTAATCAAGCCTATGGTTATGCTACAATTTTTCCAGATGAAGAAATTTGTAAAAAGGTAATTTCAGAATATAATTTTCAAAAAGTAAAGGAGCAAGGGTATAAGTTAAAAGAGCCTAAAATATTGCCCAAAAATTGGATTGAAATATACAATAGACTTTTTGAAATCATAAATAATCAAGCAGATACTGCAACATATTTTCCAGGCCGACGGTTTATTGACACAGTAAGGCAATATGAACCATATTTCCCAGACTATTCTCAATTTATTAACCAAAGAAATGTAGAGGGCAAAAGCATAAGTAGAAAAATATTCTATTATGATATTTTATTAGGACTAACCGAGGATGTAAGACAAAAAGTAATTAGTCGCATTTTGGAAATATTAAGACCTTTTGAAAATGAAAAAGTAATACAAATTGAGAATATTTTAGAAAACAGAGAACAAACATTTAAAGAACACATTCCTTCAAATTCAAAGGTAAGAAAGCCAACCGTCTTTATATCTTATTCATGGGATAATGAAGAACATAAAACCTGGGTTTTAAATTTAGCAAACAAACTTTGTGTTGACGGGGTAGAAGTAATTTTAGATAGATACTTTTTAAGGCCAGGGACAAATTTGCCACATTTTGTTGAGAAAAATTTAGACAAAGCTGATAGAGTAATAATAATATTTACACAGAATTACAAACTTAAAGCAGATAAAAGAACGGGTGGAGTTGGGTATGAATATTCAATTATGAACGTTGAGCTATATAATAATCAAACTTCTAACGATAAAATAATACCAATATTGCGACAAGGCTCAAAAGAAGAAAGTATTCCGACCTTTATGCAGCAGTTTATACATATCGACACAAGAAATGACGACAACTTTGAGAATAGTTATAATGACTTGATAAGAGAAATATATAATGAGCCAGAAATTCAAAGACCTGAAATTGGAGTGAAGCCTACATTAGGTCGCAGCTAGCACTAGCTCTGCTTGGCTTAGACTCATGTCTAAGTCATAGCGTTTGCAAATCTACCGATTTGCGCATCCCAGCTAGTCCACATGAAACTTAGTGTTGGCATAATCCGCAACTTCCCGAAAGTTTAAACTTTCGGGAAGTTTGGTATTTAGAAGTTTAAGGTTGAACACAAGAAAACTAATTATTTTACTTCAACCCAATGCCAGCCAAAGGCGGCAGGTTTACAAGTAGCTTATAACATTAAGAGGGTTCATCTAGCAATAGTACAATAAATAACTTTTTCAAAATGCTAATATATTTAGTTTATCTTCGTGCAATATTTAGCTTAAAGCATGGAGAAAAACAACCCAAGCTAAATCGAAGTTCTTTTTTTACTAATATTAAAATAGTTGTAGTGCCAAAATAGGGTTTTGTTTTATGGGCATAAAATCACTCACAAATCACTCACTTTTTCTCACAAATCACTCATAAATCACGCACAAATCACTCAAAAAGTACGCACAAAACACGCACAAAATACTCATATAAATTTGTCGATATTGTTGATAATCAATGGTTTAAATGAGTGAACGCGATTTTTGAAAAATGACAAGCGAGGAAAAAAGTCCGAAAAAAGGCAAAGCTGAAACTATTTTAATAAAAAAACTGATAAAATGGATATTGAAAAAAAAGTGCAAGTATTTTCGTTTTGCCTTTCACAGCTAGTCCACGTTAAAACTCGTGTTGCTCAACTTGGCGTAGGCTCCCGTCTTCGTCAAAGCGTTTGCAAAACTCCTGAATTGTGTATCCACCAAACTAACGTACCAGCCACTAATACTTGTATAGATGTTACATGCAAAATCTCTACCTAAGCTCAAAACAATATTAATGGGTAATAAATACCCCAGTTCTTCTTTGCGTGGCGATATATCCACGGCCATTATGTTAATAAAACCATTTTTGTTTGATATGTAAATATTGTTTAAATGAAAAGTTTAAACAATTGTAGCTAACATATAAATAATAGTAATAAGGATAGCATTGGCATTTTTTTTGTTAAAACGGGAGGGGCTAAATGTGTGGGAATACCCTTGAAAAAACATTTAGATAAGTTAAAACCATTTATTTATTCCTTTCGTAAGTATTCCTGCCATTTAATCAAGGCCTTTCTTTTTAATCGTTAAACAATTAATTTATGAAAAAAATTTTTCACTCTTTTGGATGGAAGCATTGCATGGTGCTTCCATTGGCTTTGCTGCTAAACATAGCAGCAAATGCTTCCTCGCACAGGGAAGCACCGTTGATTGCCAATGACCCATTGGCCGACAATACAGACGTGTATGCCTTCAGGAGTCCTGATGACACAAGTACAGTTACTTTGATTGCAAACTACATCCCTTTCCAGTTGCCGGAAGGTGGGCCAAATTATTACAGTTTCAGTCCTAATGTTAGGTATGAAATTCACGTTAAGAACAATGCCTCTACCACAGGTGACGATATTACCTATCGCTTTACTTTTTTTCAGGTAAATGAAGATTCTACTACTTTCTTCAACATCCGCCTTGGCAAGCAAAACCTAAAAACCACTTACAAGCTGGAAAAAAGCATCAATGGCGGTGCGTTTACAACAGTTATTGCTAGTGGCACGGTTCCCCCGCCAAACATTGGCCCACGCAGTATTGAAAATGCAACAGTAGGCTTAGGTACTACTTACGATGCATTGATGAATGCTGCTATTTCTACCACAGCTGCTGGAGAAAAAGTATATTGTGGCCCTGCAGATGACCCTTTCTTTGTTGATCTTGCAGGTGCATTTGATGTAGGCAACTTTAGGCCAGAAGGCAACACGACCAACCCTACTAAAGATGGTTTGGCACGTTTCAATGTGCACAGCATTGCTATTAAAGTACCTATTAAGCTGTTGCAAAAAGATGGCAAAACAGTAGATCAAGCAACTAGCATATTAGATGGTAGCTTTGTAATTGGCGTATGGGCCAGCGCAAGCCGCCAGCAAATTAAAACTTTGTCTGCCGCAGGAACTGGAAGTTATTCTGGCAATTGGGTACAAGTTTCTCGTTTAGGTATGCCATTAACCAATGAAGCAGTGATACCAATTGGTTCTAAAGACAAATGGAACACGGTAAAAGCCAACACAGCCACAGAAGGTGACTTTATCCCTTATTTCAAAAATCCTGAATTGGCTTTGTACATGGACGATTCTCAATTTGGTGGTGCTGTGCCTTCGATGAATGGGTTGCGTATCCAAAGCAAATCTTTAGGCGCATTCGATTTCAGGAACGGTAAAAAAGGATTGTATGGCCTTAAAGGCTCTCCAGCTGTAAAAGGTACTGCTTTGGACGATGCCATATTTGGTACCATTTTATTACCAGACAGTACTAGCCCAAGGGCGGTTGACTTATTGCCAATTTTCTATACAGGCGTGCCAAACCTTATCCCTTATCAATTGGCTACTGGCAAAGCTGGCGGAAGCCCATTGGCTGTTGGCAAACCATTTATAAATAATTTCCTGCCTACATTGGGTGATATGCTCCGCTTGAATATGGCTGTACCTATTACACCAAGGAATAGCAAAGACTTCAGTTCTTTGGGTATTATCCAAGCAGCGGTTTTAGGCTTGACTGATGCACGATATACTGCAAGTGGAACTGCGATGCAATTTATCCCTAATATGGACGGTTTCCCTAACGGCAGAAGGCTGGAAGACGATGTTACTACTATTGAACTGCAAGCGGTATCTGGTGTAGCATTAGCTGCAATAGGTTTATGGTACGATGATTATGTACCTGGAACTACACCAAGCCCTGTAACACCAAGGTTGGTAAACGTACTCAGTTTTAGTGCTGGCGTTACACACAACGATACCACTTTTAAATCGTCTTTCCCTTATGTACAAGCGCCATGGAGAGGGTATGATTACACTGCACAAACAAGGTTCTAACCATTAAAACATATTTATTATGAAACAAATTGTAAAATTGCTTACAGCCTCCATGGTTTGTTTGGTTATGACCCAAACCATTGCAAAGGCTTCATCGCATAGGGAAGCACCGTTGATTTCCAACGACCCTTTAGCCGATAACACAGACTTATACGCTTTCCGTAGCCCAGTTAATACAGACAATATTGTGCTGATAGCCAACTATATACCTTTTGAGCACCCAGCAGGGGGCCCTAATTGGTACACATTCGGAGAAAATATCCGTTACGAAATACACATTAAAAATCAAACCAGTACAACTGGTGATGATATAACCTATCGTTTTACGTTTAAACAAGTGAATGAGGATTCTACAACTTTCTTCAGTATACGTTTAGGTAAACAAAATTTAAAAACCACCTATACATTAGAACGAAGCATTGCAGGTGGCGTGTTTGTGCCAATTGTAATAAATGGTGTAGTTCCACCGCCAAATATTGGCCCTCGCTCTATTGAAAACGCAACAGTAGGTTTAGGTGCTACAAGCTACGATTCATTGATGAAAAAAGCAATTGCTACAGCAACAACAGGCGAAAAAGTATTTGCAGGCCCTGTTGACGATCCTTTCTTTGTTGACCTAGGTGGCGCATTTGATGCTGGAGGGTTTAGGAAAACTGGCAAGGATGGCTTAGCGAAATTCAATTGCCATTCATTAGTAATTGAAGTGCCTATTTCAACCTTGCAAAAAGCTGGCAAAACGGCTGCATTGGCCGCTAATATCCTAGATCCTGATTATGTAATAGGCGTGTATGCAAGTGCAAGCCGCCCATCAATAACAGTTTTGGACTCAACAGGAGGCAAACCAACTGCTTCTGGCACTTGGATACAAGTTTCACGCTTGGGTATGCCTTTAACCAATGAAGCGGTTATTCCAATTGGGCAAAAAGACAAATGGAATGCTACTGCTACCAATAGTGCTGGCGAAGGCGATTTTATTCCTTATTTCAAAAACCCAGAATTGGCTTTATACATGGATGATTCTCAATTTGGCAAAGCTGTGCCTGGCATGTCTGATTTGAGGATACAAACAAAATCTTTAGGTAGCTTCGATTTCAGGAATGGCAAAAAAGGATTGTATGGCTTAAAAGGTTCGCCTGCTGTAAAAGGCACTGCATTGGACGATGCTATATTTGGTACTATTTTATTGCCAGACAGCACTAGCCCAAGGGCAGTGGACATATTGCCTATTTTCTATACTGGTGTGCCAAACTTAGCCCCATATCAATTGGCAACAGGTAAAACAACTAGCCCATTGAACCCAGGCAAACCATTCATCAACAACTTCTTGCCAACCTTGGGCGATATGCTCCGCTTGAACATGGCTGTGCCGCCAACACCAAGAAACAGTGCAGACTTTAGTTCGTTGGGTATCATCCAAGCAGCAGTTTTGGGCTTGACAGATGCACGTTATACTGCTAGCGGAACTGCATTGCAATTTATCCCTAATATGGATGGTTTCCCCAATGGTAGAAGGCTGGAAGATGATGTTACTACAATTGAGTTGCAAGCCGTAGCTGGTGTAACACTTGCCGCTGTGGGCCTTTGGTACGATGATTATAATGGCACTGGCAGCCCAGTTACCCCCAATTTATTAAGTGTAGTAGGATTTAATGCAGGTATTACGCATAATGATACTACTTTTAAAGCAAATTTCCCTTATGTGCAATCACCATGGAGAGGCTTTAATGGTCCAGGCTATGTAGGCCCAGTTAATACACCATTACCAGTAAGTTTTGTTGACTTTAATGCAAAAGCAACGAGCGGCAAAGTAGTACTTACATGGGATGTTGCCAATCAGGTGAATAACGACCATTACGAAATAGAACAAAGCACTGGTGGAAGTGTTTTTGCAACCATAGGAAAAGTAAAAGCTACTGGTGCAACAAGCTATACATTTACGGATGTTAGCCCATCTGCCAAAGTGGTTAATTACTACCGTATCAAGCAAGTGGATGCTGACGGGAAGTTTACCTATTCTCCTATACGCTCTGTGAAGTTTGATGCACAAGTTGCATTTACTGTATCGCCAAACCCCGCTACCAATTACATTAATGTGTACGGTAGTGTTGGCAGTCCTTTAAACATCCATCTTTACAATATAAGTGGAAAAGAATTGGCTGTGAAAACACTTGGGGCAAATGGTGCTGCAACCTTTAATGTGGCTAGCCTTGCAAAAGGTATCTATATTGTGGTAGCAGAAAGCAATGGCGTAAGGGTTCAAACTAAAAACATAGTAAAGGAATAATAAGGTATTGATATATCCTTGATAAATAAGGCCCGGTAGCTTGCTACCGGGTTTTTTTTATAATATTATAGAGAGGTATTCTATCTTTACGCAAACCATATTGAATAAAAAAACGTATTTGATAATAATTGAAAATAAAAAACAAACCCTTCTCCGAGGGATATTTAACCATCTGTTCATCTGAAAAAACTTCACGAAAATGAAAAAAAATCAAATTTACCTATTAAGCATTGTTGTGTTTTTTGTAGCAGTAACTGCTATTGTTTACAATTACAATCAAAAACAAAAACAAAAAGAAGGAACCGTTTATGCCTTGCTAGATAGGAAAGGCCCTGCCGCCAATAGCAAGGAATGGCTTGAAGTAAAGAAAAAAGCTGACGATTTAATGAAAGCCCTTGCAGCAGACCCTACTGATACAAAAGCATCTTTAAAATTAGCCGCATTATTCATCCAAGAAGCCCGTGAAACAGGTAATTTTGTGTATTATGATATGGCTGCCATGCACCAGCTAAATGGGGTGCTAAAAGCTGAACCTAGTAATTTTAATGCCTTGGTTTTTAAATCATTGATTCAAATGAGCCAGCACCATTTTGCAGATGGGTTGGTTACTGCACACCAAGCACAGGCTATTAACCCATACAATGCCTATGTATATGGCCTGTTGGTAGATGGCAATGTAGAAATGGGCAGTTATGATTCAGCGGTAGGTTATGCCGATAAAATGGTATCTGTTCGCCCAGACCTTACTTCTTATTCCCGTGTATCTTACCTAAGGGAAATATATGGCGACTATCCCGGCTCTATCAAAGCCATGAAAATGGCCGTGGAAACAGGAGGCGCAGGGGATGAGCACACCGAGTGGACAAGGATGCAGCTGGGAAATTTGTATGAAAAAGTAGGCGATTTTAAAAAAGCAGATACCCTGTACAATTATTCTTTGGCTTTAAGGCCTGCATACCCTTATGCTTTGGCTGGCTTGGCAAGGGTTGCTATGGCAAACGGTGATTATAAAAAAGCGATTGCTTATTATCAACAAGCGGATTCTTTGATAAATGACAACTCCCTAAAAGAAGAATTGGTTGACATTTACCGCCAAACAGGCGATACTAAAAAAGCAGATGAAACAGCCAATGCCGTAATTGCAGACTATAGCAAAGATGCTCAAGCAGGCGTGAGTGATGAAAACATTGGCCACTATGCCGATAAAGAACTGGCTTATGCATATTTAAAAGTAGGCAATACCGACAAAGCACTGGAACATGCCATGCTGGAATACAATCGCAGGCCAGAAAACATAGATGTAAACGAAGCGGTTGCTTGGGTTTATTACAACAAAGGTGATTATGTAAAAGCATTGCCGTACATAAAAACAGCCCTGAAAACCAATTCAAAAAACCCAACTTTATTAAGCAGGGCAGGGTTGATATATTATAAAAGCGGCGACAAGGCTACTGCAAAAACTTTATTGCAACAAGCTACCACTACCAATGCCTATATTGGTTATGCACTGCGTACAGAAACTACGGCCGCTTTGAAAGCTATTTAAATAGGCAAATGGGTAAGGAGTATGTAGGCAGATAGATTATTGTTTGTACAAAATAGCTTACCAGTGATACACTTCTTATAACTTATAATTCATAACTCATAATTCATAATTCCTCCCTAATTTGCCCTCAATGAAACGCAACTATTGGCAGCTTGCAGGCTTACTATTATTGTTGGTGCTATTATCGGGCAATCTATTTGCCCATACGGTTAATTATTCCCTAGAAAAAGCACCTACTGAAAATGTAGTCATATTCTACTTGAAATTAGGGTTTACACATATCATCCCACAAGGGCTAGATCATATCTTGTTTGTAGTAGGGCTTTGTTTGCTCAGCAGGAAAGTAAAAGTCATTTTATGGCAGGCTACCGCTTTTACGGTTGCCCATTCTATAACGCTTGCTTTGAGCATGAAAAGTATTATTGTAGCACCTAGTGCGGTGGTAGAACCCATTATTGCCCTCTCTATACTCTTTGTCGCCATAGAAAATATATTATTGACAGAATTAAAACCTTGGCGGATTGTCCTTGTGTTTATGTTTGGGTTGATACATGGAATGGGCTTCGCTAGTTCCCTTAATGAAATAGGCTTGCCTAGGAATAAATTTGCCCTGTCTATACTATCCTTCAATGTTGGGGTAGAGCTGGGGCAAATCAGCATTATTATAGCTGTTTTTAGTTTAATTGTTATCCCTTTTGGCAAGAAGCCCTATTATAAAAAATGGGTGGTGTATCCACTTTCCAGCTTGATTGCCTTGGTTGCTTTGTTTTGGACAGTGCAAAGGGTGATGGCGGTTTAGTTCAAAAAAGATAAAGAAAAACAACTACCTTGCAAATAGCAAAAAATGTGAAGGATGCAAACTGTATTAGTAGAAATAGAAGATAACAAAGCATTCGCCCTGCTGGAAAATCTGGAACGATTGAATATCCTGAAAATAGTAGCGGAAAAAGCACCTCGCCCAGCAACTCGGCTTTCTGAGAAATATAAAGGTGTTTTTACTAAAGAAGATGCAGAAAGCTTTGATAAACATACACAAAATATGCGCAACGAATGGGAAAGTATTTAATGGATAATAATGCCATTTCTCATTTCTTTTCGGGTACTTACACAGAAAGTGGATTGGATTTTATATCGAATATCATAGATGATATTCCTAATATTTCCGTAATTACACAAATTGAGGCACTTTCATGGATACAAGCAGACAAAAAGAAAGAACGAATTATAGCTGAATTTATAGCTGATGCCCATGTATTTATACTGACTAATGAGATAGTTGAAAAATGTATCGCCATTAGGCGAAGCAAAAAAATAAAAACTCCCGATGCGATAATTGCAGCAACAGCCATTGAACATAATCTTACACTTGTTTCTAGTGATAAAGGATTCGATAATATAAAAGATTTAGTTGTTATTGATCCTAATTCATTCTAAATAAACATATAGTTTACCAATCACTTTAATGGATGCATACAGAAATAGGTTTATTGTTATTGGCAGCCGTTACTGTGGCTTGTTTGCATACGGCCATGGGGCCAGACCACTACCTGCCATTTATTGCCTTGTCAAAATCAAGGGGCTGGAAATTCAGGAAAACATTGCTGTGGACAGTAGTTTGCGGCTGCGGTCATGTATGGAGTTCTGTGTTGCTTGGCCTTGGTGGAGCCGCATTGGGCTGGAGCTTGGCCAAAGTGAAATCTTTAGAAAATGTACGGGGCGGTATTGCTGGCTGGGCATTGCTGTCGTTTGGCTTGGTTTATGGCATTTGGGGCTTGTATCGGGCATATCAAAACAAACCGCACAAGCATTTTGATACTTTTGATGATGGGGAAATTTATGTGTACGAGCATAAGCACGGCGCAGCAGTGCAGGCAGCCGAAAGGCACAAAGTAACGCCTTGGGTCATGTTCATCATTTTTGTATTAGGCCCTTGCGAGCCGATGATACCCTTGTTGTTTTACCCAGCTGCAAAAAATTCTTGGCATGGAATGTTGCTGCTTATACTTGTTTATACGCTTTTTACATTGGCAACAATGGTGGTAATGGTGGTGCTGGGCTATTATGGGCTTGCCTTTGTGCAAACAGAAAAATGGGAGCGGTACATGCACGCCATGGGAGGCTTAACCTTGTTTGTTTGTGGGGTGGGCATGGTGTTTTTAGGATGGTAAAAGCAAGACTGGCAAAATGTTTGTAATGTTTAAAACTATACTTGTCTCGAAACCGTAAGTGTTGCATAATCATAGGTTTATTGTTATAAAAACATGAGAAAAATAATTGCATACTTGGTTTTAATGGCTTACAGTGCTACTGTAACCATGCCAGTTTTGCCTTATTTTACCGATTTCCTAGCGCATACTTTTTGGCTATACCAGCATATCTCCACGGTCCATTATGAGCATGGCCAATACCATACGCACTACCAATCAATAGAAATACAAAAGAAAGCGGATCCAGAAAAAGGCACAGCCCAAGGTAAATTCCCTTCATCTTCAAATGAGCACATCGTTTTGGGAGTAGATTATAATTCCCCTCATATTCATTTCTATACTATTGAAAAGCCATTGGATAATTTTTCAGTTTTTATTCCCCATAGCAACTTATTTACTGACTATCCTCCACCCAAAGCTTAAATTTCATATAGTAACATTCATACTACAATACTTCTTTAGCACCAAATTGGTGTTGGAGAGGGGCTTCGTATTGGATTTTATTGTCACTGTGTCTCCACTCGCTAATAACCTAAAAGGTAACGTATAGGGGCTGGGCTTGCCCTGGTCTGACTTAACGTTTTTTTTGCAACTATGGGTTATGACGTGCCTATTAATTTGCCTTTATTGGAAAGGGTAGGGGCAAGCCTTGCCCCTAAGGAAGCCCGATATTTTTTAACCTAACAAATGCTTTAATAAATGATAAAATATATAATCCCCATTTTTTTCTTACTCTTATCAATCTCCGCTATTGCCCAGCAAAATATTCAGGGTAATGTAGTGGATGCTGCCACCAACCAGCCAATAGAAGGGTGTAGCATCACTTTACAGCCAGCCAATATCATTGCCATTACCGACATAAGGGGGCGGTTTAGTTTCAAAAATAAAACGAAAGCAGGTATTACCGTTTCGGTAAATTGCATTAGCTATGCTTCCCAAGTATTGCCAATTGCAGCTTTGCAGGCAAAGAATGCCATTTCCCTTGCCGCCAAACAAGTGTCGTTGCAGGATGTAACCGTTGTAAACAATGCCGGCAACCAATACAAGCCCATTAGCAAAACAGATATTGCCATGCGAGGGGTAAACAATTCCCAAGAAGTACTGCGTATTATCCCCGGCATTGTCATTGGCCAGCACCAAGGTGGCGGAAAGGCGGAGCAAATATTTCTGCGGGGCTTTGATGCCGACCATGGCACCGACTTTAGCGAGGCAGTGGATGGCATGCCCATCAATATGGTGTCCCATGCGCATGGGCAGGGCTTTGCTGACAGCCATTTTATTATCCCCGAAACCATCGAAAGCGTTGACTTTAAAAAAGGCCCCTACACAGCATCCAAAGGCGATTTTTGTACTACTGGCTTTGTTGACTTCAATACCAAAAATGCACTTAGCAGCAATGTGGTAAAGGCAGAGCTGGGTATGTTTAACACCTACAGGGCATTAGGCATGTTTAATTTGCTCAACAAAAAAGCAAAGGAAAAACAACAAAGTTGGTATGTGGCATCGGAATACCGCTATTCAGATGCGTATTTCGATAATCCACAGCATTTCAAGCGTTTCAATTTGTTTACCAAATATACTGGCAAGTTATCTGCGCATACTTACCTCACGGTTTCTGCAACTACTTTCTGGAGTAAATGGGATGCTTCTGGCCAAATACCAGAGCGTGCGGTGGACAAGGGCATTATTGGTTTTTATGGGGCAATAGACCCGTATGAAGGTGGCATAACCTACCGCACCAATGCCAATGTGCAATTAGTTACCACTTTGAACAATGGTGGGCTGATTAAAAACCAGTTATACTATTCCAACTATCATTTTGACCTCCACACCAATTTTACTTTTTATTTGGTAGATACCGTTAACGGTGATGAAATAAGGCAGAAAGAAGATAGGGATTTGGTGGGCTACAATGGCAGCTACACACATACTGGCTATGTAGGCAATGTAAAATTGGCTACCGAGGCCGGCATTAATGTACGGGCAGATTTAACCCACAATACAGGCTTATCCCATACCGTAGATAGGTACACTACCCTTAACCAAATAAAACTGGGCGAAATCAGCGAGCTAAGCATTTCCCCATACCTAAGCGAGACTTTTAGCTTCAACGAGCATTTTAGCATGAATGCGGGGCTACGTTTCGACCAGTTTTACCATCGGTACAACAACCAATTGGCAAGCGACACCACACTGCCCGGCATAGGCGTATATAAAGCACAGGCCAATACACTTAGCCCTAAGCTAAATTTCTATTACCATGTAAACGACAGGATGCAGTTTTACCTCACCACGGGTAGGGGCTTCCATTCCAACGACACAAGGGCAGTGGTAGTAACCAATGGGTATGAAATATTGCCTTCAGCTTATGGGGCAGATTTTGGTACTGTTGTAAAACCAGCCACGAACTTGCTGTTGAACGCCGCCGTTTGGTATATATACCTTGGGCAGGAGTTTGTATATGGGGGCGATGGGGGAGATGTGAGTTTTAACGGCAAGACTAAAAGGGTTGGCTTCGACTTTTCTGGCCGCTACGAACCCATTAAGTCTTTGTATATAGATGTGGATGTAAATTATGCCCACGGCAGGGCAATCGATGAACCTAAAGGGGCAAACTACATACCCCTTGCACCCGTATGGACAAGCACTGGCGGCATTACCTACACCCCAAAAAAAGGCGTCAATGGAAGCCTCCGCTACCGTTTTGTAGGAAATAGGCCGGGCAATGAAGATTATAGCCTTACGGCTACTGGCTATTTTATTACAGATGCCGTAATAAACTATAGCACAGGAAAATGGGAGTACGGTGTAGTAGTAAACAATGTGCTGAATACAAAATGGAAAGAAACCCAGTTTGACACAGAAACACGCCTAAAAGGCGAACTCGCAGCCGTTGATGAAATGTGTTTTACACCGGGTACGCCGTTTTGCTTAAAGGCTTCGGTAATGTATAAGTTTTAGGCATTTAGGTGCTTGCCATTAAGGCACTAAAACACAAAGCAGCACAAAGGTTCTGCGCCTAACTAGCCCCAACACCGACCTCACCACAGCCTTCTCCAAAGGGAGATGGGGCAAGAACAAGGTAGAAGGAGCAAAATCAAAGGAGGGAATGTGAAGTACTAAGCGAAGATTTGAAATGGGTTCTTTTTTTTTTTTCGTGATTTATTTTTTGCCATTTTTATTTTTTTGCTTGTAACTCATTGATATTCAGTTGTTTATGTTTTTCAAGCCTCATTTTTTATGATAATTTAAGTGAATTTTATGATAGTTTATTGATAATGGAATGATAGTTTTATAATAAGAAACTAATAATTTATTGATAATAAACTGAAAAGATTTTGATGGTGAATTATCATTTTCCAAAGCCAACTAATATCTGATGCGGGAGGCAAGGCTAAGATGCCCTTAGTTGTTTCTTTAATATAAAACTTGCTTGCATTAGGTATATAGCCCCAAATAAAAATCCTATAAGCAAAACTTTTATGACGTATTTTCATGGGCTTTGCCGCTTGGTTTGGCTGGCTTTTGGCGCCCTGAATTTTATTTTTAAGTGTTTCTGCATTATAACTCATTGAAATACAGTGTTTTTTCGTTTTTTAAGATGAGTGTTTTGTGAGTGAAATGTGAGTGTTTTGTGAGTGTTTTGTGAGTGATTTGTGAGTGATTTCCGCGGAAAAGTGAGTGATTTTTGGGTGTTTTTTTTGAGCATGATGTAAACTGTCATGACGTTTTTTATAAATTAAAAAATAAGCCTCAAGTGGCTGTGCGCTAAGGGAATTATGAATTATGGACTTAGCGGCAGAACATAGCGAAAGGTACATGCCATAAGCAGCGCACCAGCAACACTGTTTTTGTAGTAGATTAGCGGAGGCCATATAGTACAAAGTTGGGATTGATTTGGGACCCGTGCAAAAGAAAAATCCTATATGGGGGAAATATGCCCCCATGAGTATCCCAAAATGCCCCCATAGTGGGGGAATTTGAATTTTGAATTATGAGTTATGGAACCAAGGGAAGAACGTAGCGAATGGTATGCGCCATAGGCTTTGCACCAGCAACACTATTTTTGGCGTTGGCGTGTACTGGGGGGGATTATGAATTATAAGTTATGAATTATAAGTTATGGAATCAGCTGTAGAACTTAGCGAATGGTATGCAACATAAGCTTCGCACCAGCAACACTATTCTTGGCGTGTACTAGGGGGATTAACCATAAAAGTTTTGGTTACGAGAGTATGTTATCAATTGGTTAAGTTTTAAAAAGCGCTTGCAAAACCAAGCGTTTTATAATAAAATAAAAGATTTTTTGCCTTGAAAACTAATTAACTATTAAAATAATATATGAATGCTTATAGCAAATGTTTACTTTTAATATGATTCGTAATTAAGTTACTGTTTTTTTATGAAACGATAAATGAAATATTGCAAAAAACTGCCCACATTATTTTATATTAAATTTTAGTTTATATAAAAAATGTTTTAAAATAAACGTTACAAAACTATGAGCAGATGCACTTGTACGCAGGCGGAGTGTTTTTTAGCACGCCTATTTTCTGTTTATAAACTTCATTTACATGAGAAAAAACGTACTTTCTACTACATTGCCGGGTTGTTTATTTAGTTGGGCATCAACTGCAGGAGATGAGCAAAAAGCTATTTCGTGGCGGAAAAGTAGCTTTGTAGGCAAAAGCCTGGTGCTGTTTTTTTTGTTGGTGTTATTTATAGGTGTGATAAAAACTGAAGCGCAGATTGATGGTGATTACAGGAGCATTGCAACTGGAAACTGGACTGGGGCAAGTACTTGGCAGGTGAGGTCTGGTGGTACTTGGGCTCCTACTAGTACGGCCCCCACATCTGCAAACAATGTTTATATACAAAGTGGGCACACGGTTACTATGACTGCTGATGCCAGTTGTCTTAATTTATTTATTGCTGGTATAGGCTTTACAGATGCAAGCACTACTCTGTCTTCAACGGGATCGGGCAAAGTGAATGTAAGTACTTTCAATTTGCAAGTGTATGGTACGATTAGTATTTTCACACAAGGCACTTTGTCGACAGCTGGTAGCCCATCAACAGGAACTGCAACCACTAGTACTGCCGATGGCAATATTCCAGGTACTACGGGCACGTTTACTACTTCTTCCACAATATATCCAATCACTACAGGTGCTGCCACTGGTGCTTCTGTTGGTACAGGAACTGTAACGTTTGTAGGTACTGCAGATAGGGCTTTATTTGTGCCTAATGGCTGGAATATTAATGGTACAATTAATGCAAATGTGATTTTCAATTTTTCAGCAGGAACAATCTGTACGCTTAGTGCAAATTTTCGTGCGGCAAATATTACAGTAGCTTCTGGTATATTGTCTACCTCGGCGCGTATTGGGTGCGGTAATAATAATACTTCAGTGCCAACCAATACTGGGGCGTTTGTGATTAATAATGGAGCTACATTTAGTTCTTCGGCTACAGGTGTAAATACTTCTGGAAATCAGGTAATATCACATTCGGCATCTTCTGCAGCAAAAAGTTTTACCGTGCAGGCTGGTGGAACCTTGCAATTGTCAGGGGCTGCTCCTTCGATAGATGCGGTAACTGTTTCGCTTTTAGGTACTGTTGTTTACAACGCAAGTGGGGCGCAAAATCTGCTAAGGCCAAGCAGTGTAACTTATTCTCCAGGAGGTTCTTCTGGCGCAGGTACAAGGGATTCGACAAATACATTTATATATAACAATATAACGCTTGCTGGCACGAGTGCTAAAACATTAATAGGTGGGTTAACAACAACTGTAAACGGAACTTTGTCTTTACAAGGAACGTCCAGCCTTTCATTAGGTACTGGCACTCTGTCTTATGGCAGCAATGCAATCGTTCAATATGCAGGTTCTGCAGCACAAACAACAGGTGCGGAGTGGCCAGTAAGCAGTGGCCCGCCTAACATAACCATCGGGAACAGCAATGGCGTAACCACAGCGGCAAGCACTGCCCTCACTATTAGTGGTACGCTAAACGACAGCGTGGGTACTTTTGCTTTGGGCTCTAGTTCTTCCATTACCTATGGCGCAAGCAGCACGCTAAAATATACGGGTACAATTGCCTCGCAAACCACGGGTGCAGAGTTCCCTTCAAGCAATGGGCCTAAAAACCTTACAATTAATAATACGTTTTCAGGCGGCACGGTTACTTTGTCTGCTGCAAGAACTATTTCTGGTGTGTTGACGTTGAATAGCGGGGTACTTGTTACAACAGGCACCAATTTATTAAGCATTACCAATACTGCCACTACAGCCGTAGCAACAAGCGGCAGTTTTTCGGCTACTAACTGCATCCGTGGGCCGCTTGCTAGGTCTTTGCCAGTGAGCCTTGGCTCTGGCAGCACTTACCTGTACCCACTAGGTATCTCTGGCAGCTATACCCCTTTTGAATTGGTGAACCCAGTTACAAGCTCAGCATCCAACGCAGTGGTGCAGGCACAAGTTGTGGCAGGCAACACTGGAGGTTCTGGCACAGCCTTGGCACTAAACACAAATTTGTATTGGTCAGCTTCTGCTACTGCCAATGCTGGCAGCCTTACCAGCACTACCATTAGGCTTACTGACCCCAACTATAGCCCTGCCACGCTGATAGCTAGCAGTGGCACACTGGCTGGTAGCAGCTACGCAACCGTGGGTTCCTGCACGGTGAACAGCACCAACAAAACCATTACATCACCTGCCTTGTCTAGTTTTGCACAGTATTTGGTGATGGGTGCCGTTAGCACTGTGCCGCAGCCATCTAGTTTTACGGCCACTGCTGCTTCCACCACCCAATTGAACCTAGCAGCATCTGGCAGTGGCTTCACGGGAATAGTGGTATATTATAATACAACTAATTCCTTTACTGCACCAACTCCTGGCAATGCACCAACCACCGTGCTAAGCGGGCAAACCATTGCTTATAGCGGCGCAATAGGCAGCCTTACAAACCTTACAGGGCTTACCGCAAATACCAAGTATTATTTTTCCGTTTACTCGTATGACGGGACTAATAATTACTCCTCAGCTCCTGTTACAGCAAATGGAACTACTTTGTCTAATGCACCAGTAATTGGCACAGCAAGCAGCATAAGCAGCAATGGCTTTACTGCCAACTGGACAGCACCTGCAACGCAGGGCAGTGCCTCTTTTACCTATAGCATAGATACCACAATTGTTAATAATAACTTTGGTACAGGTGCTGGCACTATATCTGGCATTTCATCCAGCTCATTGTCGCAAGTATTGACTTCATTAAGCCCACAAGCACTGTATTATTATAGGATATATGCAGTAAACGCAGGGGGCAATAGTGCTTACGCCTCAGGAAGCGTTTATACCCTTTCTACCCCAGTAACATCGCAGGGCACAGGTTTTGCGGCATCCCAAATAAGCACTACCAGCTTCGTTTTTACATTGGGTTCTTTAGCTAGTTACCCAGCTGCTGCCACGGGAGCTGCCACGAAAAGAGGATATTTGCTGGTTTACTCAACTGGCACGCCTGCTTTGGTAGCGTCTCCAAACGGGGTTATACCATCATCTGCTGTGTCTGTTGGCACCCCTATCATTACGGCAGAGGGTACACAGGGTTCAACCGTTCCTTCAGTTACTGGTACTACCGTTACTGGGCTAACCAACGGCAATACTTACAATGCCTTGCTTGTGCCCTATACATGGGATGGTACCAATACAGCCACATACAACTACCTTACCACAGGGGCATTGACCACTACCATCACATTGTACAATAGTGCCGCAAGATGGGGCTTTGCTTCTGCTGGGGCACCTACTATAACTGGTAATGTAACGGGCAATACTTTAGTGGGTAGCCCCACCTATACTGGTATAGGTGGCACGGCTACTACTGGCTTTAGTTATGCCACCATATCGTCTGGCTTGTCGGTTTGCCCTTCTGGGGATGCTGCTTCTCAAACATGGATCATAGACCAAGCATCTGGCAGTACCGTGGTAAACAGTACATATGATGGTATTTCAAATGCAACCCTTAGCACAAATTCTACACGATATGTACAATTTAACGTGTCGCCCGTATCAGGCTATAACCTTACTGTAAATAATTTGCAATTCCCCATTACTTTATCAGGGACAACAAGTTTAATGTACTATGCAATTGCGTATTCTAGAGATGGTTTTGTTAGCGATAAAAATTTCTTAACTGCCAATACAACTGCGGGTGTGAACATTCCGCTTGGCCCTATTTCTATTGCACCATCTTACAATACTCCCATCACGGTTAACAATGGTCAAACGCTATCTGTTAGATTGTTTTTTATAAGAAAATCAACAGTAGTATCAGGCAGTACTTATATTACCATAAAAAATCCAGTAATATCCGGTACAACTACTGCTGCGCCAGACCCATCTATCCTTAGCTTTTCACCTAATAGTGGCGGTGCTGGTACTTCGGTTACGCTTACGGGTACTAACTTCACTGGGGCTTCTTCTGTAACATTGAATGGCGTACCAGTAACAAGTTTTACTGTTAACAGTGCTACAAGTATTACTGCTACTGTTCCATCTGGAGTGGTAAATGGTGGTACATTCATTGTAAACACCAGTTCAGCAGTGCCTGCGGTTAGCCCTACCAACTTCCTAATTAATTACTATTACAAAGGTTCTGGCTCGCTTACAACAGTAAGCAACTGGGGACAAAATACGGCTGGCAATGATGGAAATACGCCATCAGCAGGCTTAACTGGAACTTATTGCAATTTCTATATTGTAAATGGCCCTGCAACAGTAGATGCCAACTGGACACTGGACAATACTTCCAACCTATATATAGGCGATGGAACTACTGCAACTGCAGCTACTGTTGGGTCTGGTGTTACATTGACATCTGGTACAGGTTCAATCGTTAGCCTGCTTGCCAATGCTACTTTACAAATTACAGGTACATATATCCATGCAAGCACAACTGCCCCATCTATTGCGGGTGTGTTAACTATTGGCAGCACGGGCTTGTTTAAAAATACGGCTGCAACCATTATATCGTCTGCAACAACAGCTAATTTTATTGTGAACGGCACATACGAACATGCGGTGGCCAGTACAAGTGCCAATACATCGGCCATACCAACTGCAACGTGGAACACGGGTAGTAATTGTAATGTAACAGGCAGCACAAGCTCAAATAGTTATCCTGCAAGGACTCAAACTTTTTATAATTTCACCTGGAACCCATCTGCCCAAACGGTGAGCGTCTCCATTCCACAAGTTGGTTTTGGTGTTACTAATCAATTGAATGTAATAAATACAGACGCTACTTATGTAGTACTTTCTTCTGCTTCGGTATCGGCTCTTACGGTTGGTAAGTTTGTACAAACGGGTGGTACTGTTTATATTTCTTCTGTATCCTCAACCGAGGCAAGGATATTTAATGTTGGAGACTTTAGCATTAGTGGCAGTAGCGTGTTTGCCATTTCCAACAATAGTACTTATCCGGGTACAATGAACAGTAGTGGCAACCTAACATTTGCTGGTGGTACGTTTAGAAACAACGTTACAGGGTTTGCTTATGTAAACTTTACTGGCACATCGCAAACTTATAATAGCGATGGTACTACCAGTTTTGGTACGAATGCGCTTACTTATGCTATAAACAATGGTACTACTTTAAACATTGCTACTGGCAACCTTTCATTAACAGGTACTTTGACAGTTGCATCTGGTGGTGCTATAAATGTGGCTTCTGGTGCTACTTTAACAGCTTTAAACACTATTACCAATAGCGGTGGCATCAATATTAATGGCGGTACTTTTGTTGTGGGCAGCGGCTTCTCTTATATAGGCAGCTCGGCTATCAACTATAGTGGCAGCACTTCGTTGCTGTCTTATACGGATGCCACTGCAAGCAGGGCATACACGGCAGGCAATGAATGGCCGTCAACCAATAGCCCAGCAAATGTAACCATCAACCTTTCTGGCACAGGTACTACGTCGGTTACTATTGGCAGTAGCAGGACAATAAGTGGTTTATTAACCTTGACTAAAGGCAATTTGATAGCAACTAATGGTGTTGTTGTTTCCAATACCGCCACATCGGCAATAACAGGCTCGTCTAGTTCTTATATTCAAGGTGCGCTTACTTGGTCTTTGCCAGTAAGCCTTGCATCAGGCAGCACTTATGTGTTCCCGATTGGACAATCAACCAATTACCTTCCTTTCTCATTGGTTAACCCTACCACCTCCAGCGCAGCAACAGTAACACTGCAGGCGTTTGGCGCAAGCACTGGCGGCAACGACGATAACAGTACGCTTACCTCTATCAGTGGCACAGAATACTGGGCTTTGATTAGTACAGGAGGCTTTACAAATGCCTCGGCATCCATATTCCGTAGTGCTGCATTAGGTTCATATAATACAATGGGGTATAGTGCTACAAAAACGGGTACATATACTAATTTGGGAGGCATGGTAAGTGGCACTTCGGTCATTAATTCTAATAGCTTTACAGGAAGCAAATATTTCACTTTTGCTCAAATTTATAGTGCAGGTGCGCCAAGCATCACCAGCTTTACACCAACACATGGTGCTGTGGGTACTGTGATAACCGTTACTGGCCGCAACTTTAAAGATGGCAGCGACAACAACTTGGTTACCTCTATTTCTGTTAGCGGTGTTGCCATAACTACCTATACTGTTAGTAGCGCAACCAGTATTACGGCTACCATACCAGCTGGCTTTTCAACAAGTGGGGTGGTAAGTGTAGTTACGGGTTCTGGAACGGCCAATAGCAGTTCTCAATTTAGCACCAATGCTTCTACACCAACCATTACCAGTTTTACCCCTACGGTAGGTGGCAGTGGTACAAGTGTAACGATTACTGGTACTAACTTCGACGATGCCAGCACATCAATAATTGTGTCTGCAGTAACTATAAGTGGTGTGCCAGCAACCAGCTTTGTAGTAAACAGTAGTACTTCTATTACAGTTACTGTTCCTAATGGCGTATCAACAACGGGTGCCATTGGCGTAACCACTTATGCAGGTACTGCAACTAGCGGCTCTAATTTCGCCCTTAATTTTTACTACCGTGGTGCAGGCAATATTACAGCAGCAACCAGTTGGGGGCAAAGTTCTAGTGCTTACGATGGCAATAATCCAGGTAGCGTAACACAGGCTTCTTCTAATTTTTATATCACAGGTGTTACATCCCCATCTTTAGATGCCAACTGGGCATTGGCTTCAACCTCTACGCTCACAATTGGTGATGGGTTAACTGCCAGTAGTTTAAATGTACCAGCATCTATTATATTAACAACAGGGTTGTCCACTACTGTTAAGGCTTCGTCCACTTTGAGTGTTGGTGCCAATGGCAGCATTGTAAACGGTACGTCTAGTACGTTAACACTTACAGGCAACTTATTGGTAGATGGTACCTATACCTATAATAACAATGCGGCACCAGCTATCAGTGCTGCTGGTAAAATAACCATTGGCAGCACAGCTGGTTCTGGTTTGTTTGTTAATAATAGCACGGTAGCATTGGGAACCTTGTCTAACAATTTAATTGTTAATGGCCAATTGACCCACAATCCAAATACTACCATTCCATTAGGCACCTGGAATACGGGTTCTACTATTTACATTGCAGGTGTAACTACTACAATGCCTACCCATACACAAACTTTCTATAATATGGTTTGGGATTGTTCAGGCCAAACAGCAGCATTGACATTGCCAGTTTCTGGCTTTACCTTGAATGGTAGCCTGACAGTTAAAAACACTGGTACTGGTTCATTGAATCTTACAAATACTTCATCTAGCACACCATTTACAGTAATTAATTACACGCAAACCGGGGGAACTGTACTAATTACCCCTGCTTCTACTAATATTAGCAAACTAAGTGCAAGTGGGAATGTTGCTATTAGCGGTGGTACATTTACTTTAAGTGCTAGTGGCACTTATTCTGGCACACTTGCAATAGGTGGCGATTTTAGTGCAACAGGAGGAACAATTGCTGGTGGCACTAGTGCAACCCTAAATATAATACAATATACCAAAGCAGGTACACAGGTATATACAGGTGGAGCCACATTTACAGGAACTATAAGCACTAATATTAGTGCTGGTAGCACATTGAATATTGGCTCTGCTACTTATAGCATCACGGGTGCGTTTACCAATAATGGCAGCGTAACCGGTTCTGGCATTATTAATTTGAATGGTACTGCTGCACAATCTATAACAGGTACAGGTAGTTTGCCAAGCCTTACTTTGGCCAACAGTGCTGGTGCTACTATTAGTAGCGGCATGCAAACTATTACAGGCGTACTAAGCGTAAATGCGGGCACATTTGCCGCAGGGGATAGTATGCTTACCTTAAAATCAACAGGAATATTAACTTCCGCCATATTAGGCCCTGTTTTAGGCACTTTAACCGGCACAAGAATCACGGCGGAACGCTATATTCCTAAAGGCTACCGCAGCTACAGAGATATTGCTCCAGGCGTTTACAGGGCAAGCAATACTATTTTCAACCAATGGATGGAAAATGGCAGTTATACCAACAATGGCTATGGCATGTTCATTACAGGCGGTACGCCTGTAGCTGGTACAACTGGCACTGGTAATAGTATCAGCACAGATGGCAATGGATTTGATGTAAGTGCCAATGCCGTGAAAACTGCTTATACCTATGCAAGCGGTGGTTGGACAAATATCCCTAATACAGGCTTGAGCCTTAACCCATTCCAAGGCTATAGGTTGCTGATAAGAGGTGACAGGAGTTTCAAGCTTTACGGTACGGCCATTGATAATACGTCACTAGGCTTGCTAATGTACAATGCTACTGCCTTGCGCGCCAAGGGTCAGCTGATTACGGGCAAGGTTGCCTACAGTAGTTCTGGCGTATCTAATACGGCTAGCAGTGCTGCGGTTACTGCTTACAACAATGCAACTTATGGTTTAACAACGGCCAACGATTCTAGTTTTAGCCTAGTGGGCAACCCTTATATTTGCCCTGTTGATTGGAAAATAGTTAGCGACAGTAGTGCTAATATTGAGAATTACTACTATTACCTGGATCCTACTTATGGTGCAACAGGGAGGTATTTAGCTGGCAACCCGGCTACTGCCCCTAACTATATACAGGCAGGGCAGGCTGTGTTTATCAAGAACAAGAAAGGCGTTTTGCCCGCTAACCCTAGCGTGGTGTTTACCGAGACCTCAAAAGCAGTTGGCAGTACAAAAAGCTATGTATTTGGTAGCGGCAGCCTTAGCAAGATGGTGCTTACGCTTTTGAAACAAATAGGCGGCGGCGACACCAGCTACTGGAAAATGGATATAGCCACTTTGGCATTCGACAGCAGTTTTAGCAATAGTTACGATGCAATTATAGACGTGCCTAAGTTGCCAAGCGCCTCGGACAACCTATCTATAAAACAAGGCGGCAACAGCCTTAGCATCTATGGCCGCAAACCAGGAACGAAGGACGATACCATTGGCTTGTTAATGTCAGGATTATCAAAAAGCAGCTACCAGTTGCAAGTAGATGCAACAAACTACAACGGCGGGGGATTGACAGCCTTTGTTTATGACAGCTACTTGAAAATAGCCACAGCCTTGCAGCCTGCTGTGAACACGATACCATTTACGGCAGACAATGCGGTAGCGGCTAGCTACCAAGACAGGTTTAGCATCATCTTCAAGCCTACTATATTGCCAATAAGCAACATAGTGCTGAACACAGCCTTGAAAAACGATGTGGTATCAGTTGACTGGAGCACGATAGGCATGGCAGGATTGGTTAGCTTCGACGTGGAAAAATCGCTTACAGGCACTGGCTTTGCCAAGTTGGCAACAGTAGCTGCAACAGCCAGCACGGCTGCATACAGTTTTATAGATGCATCTGTGGCAACAGGCAGCAACTACTATCGCATAAAGGCACTAAGTGCCACTGGCGAAGTTGCATACAGTGCTGTATCGGTTATAAAGAAAGGCGCTTTAGCAGTAAGCTACTCGTTCTATCCTAACCCGGTAACCAACAAAATGGTGAACCTGCAATTGGGCAACGTGGAAAAAGGTGTTTACACAGTAAGCCTCTACAACAGCCTAGGCCAAAAAGTAAGTGATAAAACAGTGCAGCACCAAGGTGGCACTGCTACTTACAGCATTGGTTTGGGCAAGGCACTTGCAAGCGGTGTTTACACAGTAAGCGTGCATAAGTCGAGCGGAGTAACAACTTACCAAGCAAGCCTAAGTGTAGAGTAAGGGAGTTTGAGCTAGGTTTTAATATAGTAGTATCAAATACTCAATTCATTTCCAATCCTTCCAAAAAAGATGGGGAAGCAGATAATCAAAAAAAAGCCGTTGGCGTATTGCCAGCGGCTTTTTTTTGATTTATTTTTTGAATTTGGCATGCTTGAATTATTTAGTGCATTCTATTATGATTTTATATATATTAAATGTATTTAGTGCTCAAGCTATTCAATTGGCAATAATGCCTAAATAAGTCAAATTTTTTTGATTAAAAAACCTTTTTCAGTTTTTTTTAATCTATTTTTAATATAATTTTAATCTTTTTTTAATTTTGTATTATATTACACCCAAATACTTGTTGTAAGTACAATTTGCTTTGAGGCATCACCCAACACACCTTTAGGGCCCTAAAGGTTGGGTTATGGTTTAAAAAATAATTGTAGTTATGTGGTGTTTAATTGCTTAATACTTAATCAAAAAAAATACTATTATGGAAACTGTAAAAAAATCGGCTCCCTTTATTATCCTGGCTATTGTAGCTATTGCGGCAATGTTTATACCTAGTTTGCCTGCCTTTGACGACAAAGGGAAAATTTACAATGCGGCAGACATTACTTGGGTTTTAGTAGCTACTGCATTGGTATTTTTAATGACCCCTGCCCTTGCTTTTTTCTATGGCGGCATGGTACACCGGAAAAATGTACTTTCTACCATGATGAAAAGCGTGGTTGCAGCAGGGGTGGTAAGCGTTTTGTGGGTAGTAGTAGGTTTTAGCTTGTGCTTTGGCGAAAGCATAAATGGCATAATAGGCAACCCATCCACCTTCCTTTTTTTTAAAGGGGTTGTGTCTAGCGGCCCATGGAGCTTGGCACCTACAATACCGCTATTGTTATTTTCTTTATTTCAGTTAATGTTTGCCATTATTACCCCCGGCTTGGTTGTGGGTGCAGTAGCAGAGCGGGTACGGTTTACTTCTTATATTATATTTATTGTTCTCTTTAGCTTGCTGGTATATGCACCTTTGGCACACTGGACTTGGCATCCGGATGGATTCTTGTTTAAAATGGGTGTTTTAGACTTTGCAGGTGGCACAGTTGTGCATATTTCGGCTGGCTGCGCAGCCTTAGCTGGGGCACTTGTTTTGAAACGAAGGAAAGTACACCAAGCACATACCGAAATTCCGCCAGCAAATATCCCTTATGTGCTGATAGGCACAGGGCTGCTCTGGTTTGGCTGGTTTGGTTTCAATGCAGGTTCTGCACTAGGGGCTAATTCCTTGGCTGTTTCGGCCTTTGCTACAACCAATGTGGCTGCTGCCGCTGCGGGCTTGTCTTGGATGTTTTTTGATGTGATAAGGGGCAAGAAACCGTCTGTGTTAGGCTTTTGTATTGGGGCAGTTGTGGGCTTAGTAGCCATAACGCCAGCCGCAGGCTTTGTTGCCATACCTCAAAGCATATTTATAGGGGCTATTGCTGCCGTGATTTCAAATTTGGCGGTATTTATAAAATCAAAGTCCACGCTGGACGATACGCTGGATGTATTCCCTTGCCATGGTTTAGGCGGCATGGTAGGGATGCTGCTGACAGGTGTTTTTGCAACAAAAACAGTGAATGCTGCTGGAGCAGATGGCTTGTTTTATGGCAATCCAGCTTTCTTTTTCACGCAAGTAAAAGCATTGCTAATAGTAGTGGGGTATAGTTTTACTGTTTCGTTTATTATTTTTAAAGTTATTAATTTAATTGTCCCTATACGGGTGAGCGAGGCGGAAGAAGAAATAGGTTTAGATGCTTCGCAGCACAATGAAGAATATGGGCAAGGCACATTGATAGTACATAATAGTGGGAAGCTTGCTGAGGTATGATGATTTTAATATATTAGTAGTGGGATACTCCTGGCCGCCTCTGCGGCTGGGATTTTTTTATTAGCTAACAGGATACAATAGTGCAGGAATTTTTGTGCAAGAGCTGTGTTAAGTAAATGAAAATCAATATGTTTGCATTAAATATTGAATATAAGTATTTTAAATACTATTGGTTAAGGGATAATGTTTTATAACAATGGCATAGAAGTGTTATTTTTACACAATAGCAAGATGGCTTAGGATAATATTTACTATTACAAATACCCACCCAAAGCCCACTATACATTAGATGAATATTTTAATTGGAGATGATCACGCTATTGTGCGGAAGGGATTGAAGATGATTTTGACCGAGGCATACCCTCATGCTTATATTGAAGAGGCAATAGATGGGGCAGACCTTGTAAAAAGACTGCATAATAAACCTTGGTCAGTAATCATTTCTGACATTTCTATGCCAGGCCGGTCAGGACTAGAAATTATTAAAGTAGTAAAAGAATATTATCCTAAGATACCCATTTTAATTTTGAGTTTGCACTCGCCAGAGCATTATGCCGTGCGTACATTCAAAGCAGGTGCATCGGGATATATAACTAAGGAAAGCGCACCAGAAGAATTGGTAAAAGCAATTGAGCAAGTATTAGGAGGGAGGAAATACGTTAGCCCAGAAATAGGGGAGATGCTGCTCCATGCACAGTTGGATGAGTACAATGAAGAACTGCACCAATCACTTTCTGATAGGGAAATGGAAGTGTTCAGGCAAATAGCATTGGGTAAAAAAATTACAGATATAGCAGAAGAACTTTCATTAAGCGTTAATACCATTAGTACTTACCGAACTCGTATATTGGAAAAAATGCACTTATCTTCAAATGCTGAAATTGCTAGGTATGCTTTGCAGCATGGGATACTTTAGTAAGTAATGAGTTATAAATTATGAATTATGAGTTTTTGGGAGTTGGGTGATTTAGAAGCATTTACATGCAATAAATGAATTACATTAAAACATAACTCATAATTCATAACTAACCTACCCCAGCTTCCTTATCTTCTCAATAATGCCTGTAGTAGAGAAGCCTTGGACAATCGGGTTTATTACTACTTTGCCGCCATTGGCAATTACTTCCTCGGCTCCTACAATTTGTGCTATAGTGTAATCCCCGCCCTTCACAAGAACGTCTGGCAATATATTTTCGATGAGGTTCAAGGGCGTGTCTTCTTCAAATATCACCACTGCATCTACAATTGCAAGGCTTGCCATGATTAGCGCACGGCTTTGCTGGTTATTTACAGGCCTTTCGTCCCCTTTCAAGCGTTTTGTGCTGGCATCACTATTTATGCCTACTATCAATAAGTCGGCCTCTTTAGCAGCCTGGGACAGCGAGAATATATGGCCTTCGTGCAATATGTCGAAACACCCATTGGTAAAAGCAATGGTTTGCCCTTTGATACGCCAACCTAGGATTGTTGCCAACAGTGCAGGCAATGTATATATTTTGTTTCCTATCGCATTAATTTGTTTCATTCACAACAGGGGTTTTGTTGTACCAAGGCAATAGCCCAAGGCAAATAAAGCCTACTATTACCACAATTAAAAATTGGGCGAACCATTGCAATGTGCCATTCGCATAACCTATTTCAAAAGGAACGTCGTTTTTTTCTAAAACTTTGGCAAGGAAAAAGGCATAAGCCCCAATACCGCCTGGGGTTACAATCATGCCAATGCTCGCAAACGCAAGTGCAGAAATAGCAACGCCCAAGCCAAAATGGTCTGTGCCATGCGTGGCCATTAACCCAACCCATGTGCCGCCAATGTACAGTCCCCATATACCAACGGTACACAAAATAAATTTGCCTTTTTGTTGTAAGTGACTAATAGAGCTAAGGCCCTCCCAAATGCCTTTTACAATCCTTTCTAAAGCAATGACTATTTTTAGGTGGGCAAAGGCCCTGAACCATATTTTGGCAGTATAAAAAAGTATAAGCAGCACGGTGCAGATAATGCCTACTTTAACCCATGAGAAATGCCCATTTTTATTAGCAAAAAGCTCCAGTAATAGTTGCTTGCCATATTGGCCTACTACTTCGTACTCAGACACAAAAGCCAACAAGAAAATAAGGATTAAGCAAACAACGTCAACAGCACGCTCTATAACAATGGTGCCTACCAGCTTTTCAGCAGGAACATGGCCGTATTTTGATAATATCGTGCATTTCAGCACTTCCCCAAGCCTAGGCACAGCCAAGTTGGCCAAGTAGCCAATCATCACAGCAAAAAAAGTATTGACAATTCCTGGCGAATAGCCCATGGGCTGCATCAAGGTCGTCCAACGTATTGCCCTTAAAATATGGCTAGTGGAAAGGATAACAAAAACGGGCAGCAATAACCAATAATTAGCAGTAAGTAACGATTTTTTAAATTCTGCCCATTTATTGGCGGGTATCTGGTGAAGGCTCCACCAAACCAAAAAAACGCCTATGCCTAAAAAAAGGAGGTATTTTATAAGGTTGGCTATTTTCTTGTTCATGAACGCAAGTTGAAAATGAAAGTCGGCAAATTACGCAACATTATTGCGTATAACCTATTTCCTTTTTTTTGTAAATATAGCTAAACCGCTGTTTAGTTCAGCATTAAAGGAGCATATTGTCTATTAAGCGCACACCATTAATAAATGCGGCTATTAAAATGACAGCAGGTGTTGCAGGATCCCAATAGGTAAGTTCTTCTAAAGTAATGGCATTGCAAACTGCTATATAATCAATGCTGCTGAAACCGTGGGCAAATAACTTTTCAGTTATTTGAGTTTTAAGTGCAGTGAAACTGATGGTTGCAATTTGTTCTTTTGCAAACAGAAGTGATTGGTAAATGGAGGTTGCAAATATCTGGTCTTGTTCCGATAGGCGCATATTCCTGCTGCTCATGGCCAACCCGGAGCTTTCCCTGATGGTAGGGCAAATAACTAGCTTAGTATTTATTCCAGTAATTTCTAGAAGCGTACGAACTACCATGCACTGCTGGTAATCTTTCTGGCCCATCAAAAGCTGGCTTGGCTGTATAATGCTAAGCAAGCGGTGTACTACCTGGCATACACCTTGGAAATGCCCTGGCCTGTATTTGCCTTCCAGCAACGTTTCTATCCTGCCCAGTTTATAATGTAATAAAGGAATGCCCTCTGGATAAATTTCCTCTGGGGAGGGCAGGAATAGCACATCGCATCCTGCCCTGTGCAGCAATGCTATATCATCCTCTGTTTTTGAGGGGTATTTTTCAAAATCAGTTTTGTCGTTAAATTGGGTAGGGTTTACAAAAATGCTGCAAATAGTAAGTTGGGTTGCTTTTTTGCATTCAGCAATCAAAAACAAATGCCCATCGTGCAAAGCACCCATAGTAGGCACAAACCCAATCGTTATCTGCTTGTTTTTTTGGTCATTCAGGAAAGTAGATAAGCTTGCAACCGTTTTAAAAATAATCATTATATGCAAATTTATTGTTGCGTAATAATACTATAAACTTATTTCGCTCTATTTTATGTATTTTTGCCGACTTGTTTTCAGGCTACTCAAAAAAATTACGACGTAACTAGATGTCAAAGAAAAGAATTTTATTCATAGCCACAGAAATGTCGCCTTATTTAGAGTTAACTGAGTTTGCAGAAATTGTAAATAAGTTAGCCATCAAAAGCAACGATGCTGGTTTAGAAGTACGTTGTATCATGCCACGTTTTGGCGTTATTAATGAACGTAGGCACCGTTTGCATGAGGTTGTCCGCTTGTCGGGTATCAATGTGTCGGTTGATAACGACGACTATCCCCTGCAAATAAAAGTAGCTTCTTTGCCCAATGCACGGTTACAAGTTTATTTTTTGGAAAATGAAGACTTCTTCAAGCGAAAGCATATTTTTCATGATGAAAATGAAAAGTGGTTTGACGACAATGGCCTAAGGACTATTTTCTTTTGCAAAGGGGCACTGGAAACAGTGAAAAAATTTGGTTGGGCACCGGATATTATCCATTGCAGTGGGTGGATGACCAGTTTGGCACCAGCTTATATAAGAACTGCTTATAAGAGGGAGCCTGTATTTGGCAACAGCAAAATTGTATTTACGATAGGGGAGAATACGTTTATAGAAAAACTAGCACCCGATTTTATAAAGAAGGCTTTGATTAACGCCAACATTAAAGAGAAAGATTTAGATGCTTTTAAAGAATTAACTAATACTGCTTTATTGAAAGGGGGTGCTACCTATGCCGATGCCATTACTTTTGGTGCAGAGCAGCCCAACCAGCAATTGATTGATGAGTTTAGCAAAGCAAAGGGGAAGAAAATAGTAGGCTTTAAAGGTTGGGATACCGACTTATCCGAATACATGGAATTGTATAACAGCTTTGCCATTTAATACTGGAATTGCAAAAATTAATTTAAAATAGTCTATTTATTTTATAGAAATTTTTCATTAATTTTTAACCCTAAAAAGTTCCTATACTATTATATTTGCATTCCATAAACATAAAAAAAGTTATTAATGCCTTATTTATTTACATCCGAAAGCGTATCGGAAGGACACCCAGATAAAGTAGCTGACCAGATTTCTGATGCTTTAATTGATAATTTTTTAGCTTTTGACCCCGAGTCGAAAGTAGCTTGCGAAACATTGGTTACTACTGGTTTGGTTGTTTTGGCTGGCGAGGTAAAAAGCAAATCTTACTTGGATGTACAGGAAATTGCCCGTGGCGTAATCCGTAAAATTGGATATACGCTAAGCGAATATATGTTTGAGGCTAACAGTTGCGGTATTATTTCTGCCATACACGAACAAAGTGCCGACATTAACCAAGGCGTTGACAGGTCTAACAAAGAAGAACAAGGAGCTGGCGACCAAGGGATGATGTTTGGATATGCCACAAACGAAACCGATGATTATATGCCACTTGCCTTGGATTTGGCACATAAAATATTGATAGAACTGGCAGCTATCCGCAGGGAGAAAACAGATATTAAATACTTGCGCCCAGATGCTAAAAGCCAGGTAACACTAGAGTATGACGATAACAACAAGCCTGTGAGGATAGATGCTATTGTTGTATCTACACAGCATGACGACTTTGACACTGAAGAAGCCATGCAGGTGAAAATTCAAAAAGACATTGTTGAAATATTAATCCCTAGGGTAAAAGCGAAGTATGAAAAATATGCTTCCCTATTCAACGATGAGATTGAATATCACATCAATCCTACCGGTAAATTTGTAATTGGGGGCCCTCATGGCGATACTGGCTTAACTGGCCGTAAAATAATCGTGGATACCTACGGTGGCAAAGGCGCACACGGTGGTGGTGCATTCAGCGGCAAAGACCCAAGCAAGGTTGACAGGAGCGCAGCTTATGCCACTAGGCATATTGCTAAAAATTTAGTAGCAGCGGGCGTGGCAGAGGAAATATTGGTACAGGTTTCTTATGCTATTGGCGTTGCAAAACCAATGGGTATTTATGTAAATACTTATGGCACATCTAATTTGGGAAAAACCGATGGGGAGATTGCCAAGATAGTAGAAGGCTTGTTTGACATGAGACCATACTTCATAGAACAACGCCTTAAACTCCGCAACCCTATTTATAGCGAAACGGCTGCTTATGGCCACATGGGCCGCAAGAACGAAGTAGTTACGAAACAATTTAGGGGCCCAGATAATGTTATCTTTACCCGTGAAGTTGAATTGTTTACTTGGGAAAAGTTAGACTTTGTGCCTGCGGTTAAAGCTGCTTTTGGATTAAGTTAGTTTCTTTGAAAAGTAATGTTTTATAGAAAGAGAGGTTGCCGAAAGGTAGCCTCTCTTTTTTGTTGGACATAGTCGTTTTTCCACAGGGAAAATTGTCCACCTACTAGCGTTATTTGTCCATTTTTTAGGCTTATTGGTGTTGCATCTTTGTACTGTCAATAACGACAAACAATTAAAAAGAAATAAAATGACAACATTCACCGTCCCTACAAGGGAACAAGTAGCTACCACCAACCAAGTAATTTTCGATAATTTACAAAAAGCACTTGGGTTTGTACCCAACCTTTATGCAACCATTGCTTATTCTGATAATGGGCTGGCAAGGTTTCTGGCATATCAAAATGCAAAAACCAGTTTGTCTAATAAAGAAAAAGAAGCCGTTAACTTGATTGTAAGCCAAGTAAATAGATGTGCGTATTGCCAAAGCGCACATTTGGTTTTGGGGAAAATGAATGGCTTTTCATATGCGCAATTATTGGATATTCGCAAAGGAAAAAGTGAAGATACCAAATTAAATGCATTGGTAAGTTTAGCCGCAGATATTACCAAAAATAGGGGCAATGCAAGTGCAGAGCATGTAGATCTATTTTTTGCACAGGGCTATTCCAAAGAAAACTTGGTTGATTTAATATTGCAAGTAAGCGATAAAACAGCCATGAATTATTTGCATAACCTTACGCAAGTACCCATTGATTTTCCAATTGCGCCAGCTTTGTAAATTCACTTAAAAACGAGGTTGTGCTGTATTAAGCCAATCTCGTTTTTTTTAATTTAAATTGTAAATCACATCATCATGGAAATAGAAAAAAGATACCCGTTGCCACCTTTTGATATGGAGAAAGCCCTGCAAAAAGTGCAGATGGCGGAAGATGCCTGGAACAGTAAAGACCCTGAAAGGGTGGCCAAAGCATACACCATTGACAGCGAATGGAGGAACCGCACACTATTTATTAACGGCAGGGAAGAAATTATTGCTTTCTTGAAAGTAAAATGGGAAAAGGAACGTCATTACAAACTAAAGAAAGAACTATGGGGTTTTAGGGAAAACAGGATGGCAGTAAGATTTGAATATGAATACCAAAACGAGGCTGGCCGATGGTTCAGGGCTTATGGGAACGAGAATTGGGAGTTTGACGAAAATGGGCTGATGCAAAAAAGATATGCCAGCATCAACGATTTGGAGATAGAAGAAAAAGACAGAAAGTTTAAATAATTGCTAAGGCGATGGTGCAAAAAAATACATTTACATTAATTAACTCACAAACGGGCAACCTTGCATTTAAGTTGTTTTCTTTTGAAGACAATAGTTATTGTGACCATATCCAGCGGCTTAATTATTATTCATTGATTTGGGTACAGAAAGGGGAGGGGATTCTAAAAGCCGATTTCTCAGAATGTAGCTTTGGAGAAAATACATTGTTTGCATTTGCCCCTTACCAACCATTTATGATTGCCGCAGATAAAGAAATACAAGGCATTGCTTTGAATTTTCATCCCGATTTTTTTTGTATCCACAAGCACCACGACGAAGTAGCCTGCAACGGTGTATTGTTCAACAATATTTACAACCCACCCACAGTAGCAATAGATACGGCAACAATACCTATATTCGATATTTTGGTAGCGCAACTAAAAACGGAAATGCAAAACCCCGCACTGGCCCAATACGAATTGCTGGTTTCTTACCTGAAAATATTTTTGATAACTGCTGCACGGCTAAAAAGCGAACAGGATCCCACTCCAAAACAGACTGTACAAAGCCACAAAGAGCCTTTTATTTTGCAGAACCTTAAAAATTATATTGAAACACATTTCAAGACCAAGCACTCCGCCAGCGAGTATGCAGATTTATTGTTCATCAGCCCAAAGGCATTGGCAAAAATTACAAAGGCGCATTTTAATAAAACCCTTACCAATCTAATTTCGGAACGCATTATAATAGAAGCCAAGCGGGAGCTATACCTAACCAGCAAAACGGTAAAGGAAATTGCCTATACGCTAGGCTATGAAGACGAGCATTATTTCAGCCGCTTTTTTAAAAACAATACTGATGTTTCCCCACAATTGTACAGGGAAACCGTTGGTTTTGATCGTGCGAGGAGCGTAGTTTAGTAATCAAATTCAATTTCTTAAAAGGTATTTAGCAAATATTTGCTAGCACACATCAAAGAACTAAATTGCCAATATGATTTGTATCCATGCGGGTAGGTGCATTTGTTGCATGGGGATTTAGCTGGGCAGAAAATTTTATTTACTTTTTTTAAAGAAATAACTACAAAAAGCAAAATGGAAGAAAAAGAGAAATATTTAAAAATTCTCCTCTTTCTTCCATTTAATTATATAGAGCACAATTCAAAAAACTTCAATCCCCTTTTTTTAAATTGATTCGTGCTGCTTTTAGCCTTCGTGCCTTTGTGGCAAATTAAATTATAAGGCTTTTATTTCTTTTGGCTTCTTGATGGTAAATACCCTGGCTATGTTGAAGCCAAAGCGTATGCCGCCATCGCCCCATTTATCGGTTGTTTCATTAATGAAAGTCCTTTCTGTCATGCCAGTAGAATTGGTAAAATGGAATTGGAATACGTGACCGCCTGTTTCTATGTCAAATCCTGCCGAGAATGAGTTTACATAGCCTTCATCCTTGGTAAACCTGTAATAATACTCTGTAGTAAGGTTTACACGCTTAGACAAGCGTAGCCTCCCCCCAACGCCTAGTGAGTACTTATCGTTTTTTTGGTAAGAATAATCAACAGAATTATAATGCACAAGCGTTGGCATCAATTGCAAGGAAATATAGTCATTAAACTTGCGGGCTACCAATACTTGGGCGGAATAAGAAAAACGGTCGCTATAGTTGTTCAGCTGGCTATTTTTTACAGTTTTCCATATTACAGAACCGGCAACACTTACCGATATAGGCATTTTTATTTTGCCTGTTGACTGCCGCAGTAGTTTTGCTTTTGCAAACCCATCGTATGTTTTTTCAAAAGTACTCCTGCCTACGCCTACCATCAACCATTTGTTGATGCCGTAGTCAACACCCATCCGCATGCTAGCAGCGTCTAAGCCAAACAGTGTGTAAGACCCTTCGTTTACCGGATTGAACCTGTGCGATATTTTTACATCCAATATCCCTGCCCCCACGTTTTCAATGGATTGCCCATTAATCAAACGGGTAGTTTTAAAAATGGCTGTTGTATAATCTGTTTTATTCAGTTGGTCTTTTTTGTCTTGCTCCTCTTGCGATTTAAATAAGTCCACATCTTGGGCTTTGCCAATAGTATAGCAACCCAACGCTAAGGCTAAGATAAAAACTTGTTTCTTCAATGCTATTTTCATGAAATTATTTTAAGATACCAATTATTAAATGATTTATTGCCTCATAAAATAGGCTATCTGTTTTTGCCACAAAGGCACAAAAACACTAAGAAGCGCAAAGAAAAAGAAGTACTAAGGTTTTGGCTAACAGTAGCGTACATAAGTCAGGTTCTTTTTCTTTTCTTCTTCTTTATTTCTTTATGTGCCACTTTGAGCCTTCGTGCCTTTGTGGCAGAAAAAACCGAGCAGTAGCACGTTACTCGTATTTGCAATTAATAGCCAGCTTGGCATCTTCAGCTATTTGCGAGCCGATATAGCTACCTGTAATATAATCTTTCAATTTCACTTTAAAATCTGCCTTTAAAACGGGTTTACCGCCTTCTACACTAATTGTTCCTGGTACAGTTATCTTTTTACTAACGCCATGGATGGTAAGCATGCCTTCGGCAGTAGCGGGGTAAACACCGTCTTTTTCAAAATTAACTGCAGAAATATTGGTGATATATCCCTTGAAATCTGCTTTGGGAAACTTGGTGCTTTCCATATAGTTTTCATTAAAATGATCTTCCATCAAGGCATTGGGGAACTTGAAACTTTTTATCAAAACGCTAAATACCATCTGCCCTGTTTTTTCAACTATTTTACTGTCAACTTGGTTGTTTACAGCTTTAATGTCTGTAGTGGCAGAAGCATCAAAAGTAATTTGACCAGACTTTGTAACAAATATTTTTTGTGCAATTGCACTTGTACAAAGCGTTGCAGCAAGCAAACCAATCAAAACAATTTTCTTTTTCATTTTTTAGTATTTTATTTTATTGTGGTAAGCCCTTATTGATCCAAGCACTTATTTTATTGATGTTGCAAGCACTCAATTTGCTTGCACTTTTAGGCATTGGGTTAGATGTCCAATTTATATCACTTTGCAGTACACCAGGGTTTGAGGTGATATAGGTTTTCAGCATATCATAGCTATCGTACTGGTATCCGCCTCCATTGTTGGCAGACCCACTATGGCAGGAATAGCAATTCTGGCTAATAATAGCTTGTATGTCTTTGCTGTAAGTAACAGAAGTAGTGTCGCAAACAGCCGCTGCCGCATTGGGGTTTATTACATCGGCTTTGTCGTAATAACACCCAGCTATGCAAAAGCAAGCAATAGCAAAAAAGATTATTTTTTTCATAAATAATTTTAAAAATTTTAGTAAGCTTATTTGCCATAGAGGCGGGAAAACACAAAGAAGCACCTTTTAATAATAGTTATATTATAATTTATAACATAACCATTATATACGCTAAATGTGTTTTTTTAGTTGCCTCACTTAAAGATGGATTTTTACAGGGTATGTTGAGGAAATGCAAGCGTCGGCATCTTTAATTTTCAAATTGTAAATAATTGTATCAAGCCGTGCAAATGAATCTGGCAAGGCTTTCCAGCTTTTTCCACCATCAATACTGCCTAAATAGGGCTTTTTGCCACTCCCTTAAATATTGAGGGTATCAATAATAATGTAGCCGGATGTATGCACCGGCAAAGAGGGGTCAGTACCATAGTCAAATATGGAGTGATCGCTTGCCGTGTCTAAAGTAAAGTCTTTTCCAAGGCACTTGTCCAATACACCAGCCTCGTGCTTGCAGGAAATGCCAAAAACAATAGCCAACAACACTGTAGGCCATGCAAATAAGTTTCTTTTTCTTGCTGCCATTTATAGTTTTTTATATGGAATGATCAAAAGCAATTATTCACCACATAGACACATAGTACACAATGGATTCAGGACAAGGGTTGCCAACCTTCAAAAGGTTGGCAACCCTACTATAATGCCATACGGTCAAAAAGAAAGAACCTGATTTATATTATCCTATACCTTTTAACCTTCTTCTTCTTTGTGCTTTTTCGTATTTTTGTGCCTTTTTGGCAAAAAAACATTGCTAATATGGTATTATTCTAGCGCCAAAGTAATCCTTTGTACAATGGTATTGCCACTAGAAACTACCACGTAGTAAATGCAATGAGCCGATATATTGCCCACTTTTAAACTCAAGCTATTAGCGCCCTCAATTACATTGTAAGCAGTAGTAGAAATCTTTTTGCCCGCTATATCTACAACCTGTAAGCTAATGCTGCCCGATTTTGCTGCTGTATATTTCAATTTCAAGTCTTGTCCAGCTTTTATTGGGTTGGGATATACATTGGTAATAGCATTTTTAGACGCTTGCAAAGATACTGATTGCAAAGTTGAATAAGTGCTGCTACCATCCTTATCTACTATTTTCAATCGGTAATAAACTGTGCCGTGGAAAGTACTTGCGTCATCTATATAAGAATACGCAATTGTAGCAGAAGAGTTGCCTGCGGCTGATACTTTTCCGACAAAAGTGAAAGTGGCACCGTCAATACTTTTTTCTATTTCAAAATAATCTGAGTTTATTTCAGTAGCAGTTACCCAGCTTACTTTGGCTTTTGTGCCTAGGGCAACAACACCAAAGGAAGCCAATTTTACTGGCGTAGGCAAGGCAACAGTAGTTGTAAATGTGCTGCTGTAGCATTTGTCGCCACTAGAGCTACCATTGTTATTGGCACAAAGGCCAGCAAATTTAAAAGCAACAGTGCCCGGAGTATTAGGTGCAGTCCAGGTAATATTATCGAAGGCATAACTAGTTGCTGTTAAAACAGGAGCAGACGTTCCATGGTGCACATTGAGGGCCGCAGTGCCTGAAATTGCGGCATTAGGATTTGTAGTAGCAAAAGCACCTTTGGCAGCACTCATGTCAAAACCCCAGCGTTTTCCTCCAGGGTCCGAAAGGGTAATGGTAACAGGGTAAGCAGTTCCAACAATAGTTGTGGCTGGTATGCCCGTAAGCACAATAGATCCAGCAGTGCCTTTGGCATGGCAACTTTGGCATCCGCCGCTGTAGCCTGTTACAGAATTGCCATTAATGTAAGAGACCCTTTTAGGGCTACGGATAGAAGATGTCCCTATTACGATAAAAAGGGAAGCAGAAACAAATACTAATAGCGTTTTTCTCATTGCTGTTTTATTTAATGTATAAAAAAACTTGGGTTGAAGGTATGTTTATAAGGGTACGCCAACGATTACTTTACTTTTGATAGTGATAATGCCCTATTTATTGTAATATATAGTTTATAAAAAATCCAACTAATTTATCCTGTAATACTAATCACATTTGCATTTACTGGAACTATATATTTTTTAATGCTAAATTGAGTTGGCGGTATCAAGATTGCTAACTTATTGCGTTCCATAACAGGCCTATTCTGTACTTATTATCAATGTTGCAACTTTATAAAATAAAGCCCAACTAGATAAAGAGGCTTTATTTAAAGGTAACGTTGCCTATATAATATTAAATTATAATTAAAATGGTAGTTGAGCTCAGCTATTTGAATAAAACGAGCAGATTGGGAACTGTTTTAACTTAAAAGGCATAACTATTGTGTATTGTGCTTTATTTGTGTTCTTCACGGTTGAATATTTTTTTAATGAACATGGCTGTGGAGCGTTATTTTTGAAAACGTTATTTATCAATTAACCATAAAAAAATAAAATGAGCCATTCAAAAATCACGTTGCAAGCAACTGTAGGCGCAGGCATTAAGAAAGTTTGGGATTATTACACTAACCCAACGCATATCATCCATTGGAATTTTGCCGACCCAAGCTGGCATTGCCCAAGTGCAGCAAACGATATGCGCATAGGCGGTACCTACAAGGCAAGGATGGAAGCCAAAGATGGAAGCTTTGGGTTTGACTTTGAAGCTATCTATACTGAAATGACAGAAGGCAAACATTTTACCTATGGCTTTGGTGGCAGGTCTGCCACAGTTCAATTCAACGATTCGGATGGCAAAACTGAGGTAGTGGTAACCTTTGATGCTGAAAATGAAAACCCCATCGAGATGCAAAAAGGAGGGTGGCAAGCTATTTTGAATAATTTTAAAAGCTATACTCAAAACAACTAAACTATTTGACGATGCCTCGTGTACCATGTGTTTCTTAATTCTTTGTGTACTTTGTAGCAAAAACTATTTAGAGCAAGATTTAGAATAACTTAAAAAATAAAAAAAATGAAAAGTTCAATCAAAAGCAAAGTATTATTTGTGTTCGCCCTCCTTTTTGGTTTAATGTTTATCAATGCGGGGCTGAACAAATTTTTTAATTATATGCCTATGCCGTCGAACCTGCCACCCAAAATGATAAAAGCAATGGCTGCATTTATGGAAATTGGCTGGCTGATGCCGCTAATAGGCGCTGCAGAAATAATTGGCGGGGGTTTAATTATTTTACCAAAAACAAGGGCGTTAGGCGCATTAATTATTTTCCCCGTTATGGTGGGCATAGTACTAACCAATATTGTTCAAGATACCAGTGGCTTGCCAATAGCGTTGGTGTTTAGCATTATCCTGATTTGGATAATGATAGAAAACAGGGCGAAATATTTGCCATTGCTAGGGTAAAATTAGTATCCTTAAAAATTTAGAATAACGAATAAAATAAATAAATTAAAAAAATAGAAATCATGGCACTTATCAATCCCCACATTAATTTCAATGGAAATGCCGAGGAAGCATTCAATTTTTATAAATCTGTATTTGGAGGGGAATTCGCAAAGATTATGCGCTTTAAAGATTTAGCAAGCGCTGAATATCCCATAGCAGAAAGTGAAGCAAATAAAATAATGCACATTGCCTTGCCTATTGGCAAAAATATTTTAATGGCAAATGACGTTCCAGAAAGAATGGGTAGGGTAAATGAAAATGAAAACAGGTCTAAAATAGCTGTTAGTGCAGAAAGCCGTGAGGAAGCCGATAAGTTATTTAATGGGCTTTCAGCAGGCGGAGATGTTGAAGTGCCTATTAGCGACAGCCCTTGGGGTTCGTATTTTGGGATGTTTAGGGATAAATACGGGATTGAATGGATGGTCGATTTTGACCCGAATTATAAGGGAAACATATAGGCAACAAACGACAGGTACATAGCTTTCTGCCTCACAGTTTTTTAACTGCAAGGCATGGCAAGGGATTTTTATTTTTTCTTCTGTGGTTCTCCATGCCCTTCGGTAATCAATTTAAACAAACTTCCCTTTATATATTGATCCCAACCTTTTACGCACATATCATAACATTCTATTGCCGGAACTAAACCGATATGGTTAAACGTAATTTGGGTTGAATTTCCTTCTGTTGTAAGGTCAAAACTTATTTTTGTGTTTGTCCATTCGTGTTTGTCCGTTAGCCAAGGCAGGTAGCAGTCTGTTACCAGCCACACTACTTTTTTGTTTGCGATAACTTCAACTAATTGGTGTGTTACAAAAGAATCATTCCCAAAAATGACTTTAAAAACATCATTCAATTTTTCGGAATTACCTTCTATATTTTCTGACCACCATTTTGACACGCTTTTGATGGCATCGAATACTTTGCTTGCAGGTTGGCTTACCAGGATGGTAGCGGCGTAATTTTTATTTTCCATTTTGTTTGCTTTTAAAATTTACACAAAGAATGGAATAGTTTTTCTAATGGCGTTGTAAAAATCGGAAGTGCTATTCTTTATAAAACAGTTTTCCAAAATCGTTTGCTTTGTTTTCAAAACCTGTATAAGATAAGCCTGTAAACCGCTTGAATTCTTTAATAAAATGTGATTGGTCGTAATAGAAATCGTAAAAATCATTTTTCATAAACGATAGCTCGTCATTGTTGGCTACCGCATTATAATATTGTTTGAAACGGATAATGGTAGATAAGTTTTTGGGGCTAATGCCGAGTTTGTCGGTAAATTTCATATGTAACCATCGGCTGCTATAGCCTGTTTTCTTCTCCAATTCTTTGATAGTGATTTTTCCTTTTGATGATATGATTTTAGATACGGAATATTCAAAAATAGCATCATTATCCTGTAGCGATAATTGATTCAGCAAAAACTGTTGCAATAAGGCCACTTTGCCTTCAATGCCTTCAATATTGCACATTTGCTCTTCCAATTGTTTGGCAACAATGCCAATTATATCTTTGAGTGGGTAGATTTGGTTTTGAATATCGCTTAGCCGCATCCTGAAAAAACGGTAAGCCCCTTGTGGGCTAAACTCTGCACAAAGTGTTCCTGTGGCAGTATCTTCTGCAACATCTAATATTACAGGCACATCTATCAATCCCGTTAAACTAATAGTCTGTTCTTTTGAAGCAAATAACCGCCCGTTCACCGTAGGAACAATGCCATTGCGGAATGCGACTGTCAATTTAATGTTTCCATTAGGTACCACCAATTTCAAATCTTCAGCGGGCATCCTTCCGCTGCTTTCAAATAACCACATCTTTTCAATATAACCTTTTAGCAAAGGATGTGGTTCAATATGTTGAAATCGCATTTGCATTGTACTTCTGTAAGGTAAAAATTGGGCGTAGGGAATTTATAAAATAGGTAACTCAAAATTAAGCGAAAGTTTCTTCTAAAGAAAAACTTTTGAAAATACCAA
This sequence comes from Parasediminibacterium schistidii, assembly GCF_046546515.1. Lineage (NCBI taxonomy): Bacteria > Pseudomonadati > Bacteroidota > Chitinophagia > Chitinophagales > Chitinophagaceae > Parasediminibacterium > Parasediminibacterium schistidii. The sequence continues at coordinate 99,460 of NZ_JBKHKJ010000014.1, forward strand.
ATCCTCTGAATTCCATTCAGACTGCAAATAATAGTCCTCACAAATAACCCTCACAAATCATCCTCTAGTCAAGTATATTTGCGGCTTTCGTGCCTACGGGCAGCATTATAAATGATTAATTGAGAAAATGAAGTTTGAGAAGGAGATAAACCGCCGTAAAACATTTGCCATTATATCCCACCCGGATGCGGGTAAAACAACACTGACGGAAAAGTTGTTGTTGTTTGGAGGTGCAATACAAACGGCGGGGGCTGTAAAAAGCAACAAGATAAAAAAACACGCAACGAGTGATTTCATGGAAATTGAGCGGCAGCGTGGTATCAGCGTTGCCACGAGTGTGATGACGTTTGAGTACGAAGGATTTTTGATAAACCTATTGGACACGCCAGGCCACAAAGATTTTGCGGAAGATACCTACCGTACCCTTACGGCAGTAGATTCTGTAATATTGGTGATTGACAGTGTGAACGGGGTGGAAGACCAAACCCGCCGACTGATGGAAGTGTGCCGTATGCGGGACACACCTGTAATTGTATTCGTAAACAAAATGGACCGGGATGGCAAAAACCCTTTTTACCTGTTAGAAGAAATAGAAAACGAACTAAAATTATCCCTGCACCCAATGACCTGGCCTATTAACAGCGGCAAGGATTTTAAAGGGGTATATAATTTATCGAACAAAAGCCTGCGTTTGTTTGCAGCCAGCACAAAAGGGGAGGAGGACGAAACCACCGTTGCCATTTCTGATTTGAAAGATACCATTCTGGAAGCTAAAATTGGCGATAGGGATGCAAGCCAACTGCGTGAAGATGTGGAATTGATAGATGGTGTGTATGGGCAACTGAATAATGAAGAATACCTAACTGGAAAGGTAGCCCCTGTGTTTTTTGGAAGTGCGGTAAACAATTTTGGCGTGCAGGAAATGCTGGATACATTCATTAAAATTGCACCCGTGCCGCGCAGCAGGGAAACTTCTGAACGCTTGGTGGATGTTGGGGAAGATAAATTCAGCGGATTTATTTTTAAAATCCACGCCAACCTAGATCCTAAGCATCGGGACAGGATTGCCTTCCTTCGTGTGTGCAGCGGCCGCTTTGAGCGTAATAAATATTTCCACCATGTACGGCTGGACAAAGACATGCGTTTCAGTAACCCTTATTCATTTCTTGCCCGCAGTAAGGATGTTATAGACGATGCTTATCCAGGAGATGTTGTTGGTTTGTTCGATACAGGCAACTTTAAAATTGGCGATACGTTGACAGAAGGGGAAGATTTTTATTTCACTGGCATCCCCACGTTCTCGCCAGAGATATTCAAGGAATTGGTGAACAAAGACCCGATGAAAACCAAGCAATTGGAAAAAGGCATTAGCCAGTTGACTGATGAAGGGGTAGCACAGTTGTTTACCCAGTTTGGCGGCAACAAAAAAATCATTGGTTGCGTGGGCGATCTTCAATTTGAAGTAATCCAGTACCGCTTACTACAGGAATACGGAGCCGCTTGCGAATTCCGTACCATGCCTTTTTACAAAGCCTGCTGGCTTACCAGCAAAAACACTGCGAAGTTGGAAGACTTTCTCCGCTTCAAGCAACAAAACAGTGCTGCCGACAAAGACGGCAACCCGGTTTACCTTGCGAACAGCGAATGGTTTTTAAACACGGAAATTACTAATAACCCTGATATTGAGTTTCATTTTAGTAGCGAGGTGCATAAATAGGATACTGTATTCTCATATCGTATTTTTTACGCACACGGTAAAACTTGTACCTTAGCGGTGTTTCAGTTTTTTTATTATAGTAAGCATTCATTCATTAACCAGTTTATATAAATGCTCCAACAAATTGCTTTTATAGTACTTGCTGCTGTTTCCATATATCTATTTTCCAAAAAAGCAAGGGAAATAAAAAGGAATATTTTTTTAGGGAAAGATGAAAACCTAAACGACAACCCAAAACTGCGCTGGAAAAACCTTTTGCTGTTGGCTTTTGGGCAGAAAAAAATGTTTAAAAAACCATTGGTTGCTGTAATGCACCTTGTTATTTATGCTGGGTTTATAATTATTAATATAGAAATTGTAGAAATCATATTAGATGGTTTATTGGGCAGCCACCGCTTGTTTGCCCCATTTTTAGGTATTGTGTATGCTGGGCTAATTAACTTTTTTGAAATACTAGCCACTGGCGTAATCATTGTCTGCATCGTTTTCTTTTGCAGGCGCAATATGCTGAAACTAAAACGTTTTACGAGTAAAGACCTAAATGGCTGGCCAAGAAGCGATGCCGACTATATACTGGCAACAGAAATTGTATTAATGAGCCTTTTCCTTACCATGAATGCGGCAGACACATTGCTTCAGGAAAGGGGGGTAGAGCATTATTCCCATTATATTACTGGAAATTTTGTATGCTCGTCCTTGTTTCATACTTTATTAAATGGTGTTAGTAGCAATGGATTAATTGTACTGGAAAGAGTGTGCTGGTGGCTGCATATAACAGGTATTTTTGCTTTTTTAAATTACCTGCCCTATAGCAAGCACCTGCATATTGTGCTAGCTTTTCCCAATGCCTATTTTGCAAGGCTGGTGCCACAGGGTAAAATGGCGAATATGCCTGCTATCCAAAACGAAGTACTTTATGCCATGCAGCCCGAGCTTGCCCCCGCCGATGCACCCCCTTCAGCTAGTTTTGGTGCTAAGGACGTGGCAGACCTAAGCTGGAAAAACCTGCTGGATGCGTATAGCTGCACGGAATGTGGCCGCTGCACTGCAGAATGCCCAGCCAACATCACTGGCAAGCTCCTTAGCCCCCGTGCCATCATGATGAAAACAAGGGATAGGCTGGAAGAAGTGGGCAAAAACATCAACCAAAACAAAGAATGGCAGCCAGACAATAAAAGCCTGCTGCACGACTATATTACTATGGAAGAGCTAAGGGCCTGCACAACCTGCAATGCCTGCGTGGAAGCCTGCCCTGTGAGCATTTCCCCATTAGACATTATTATAGAACTACGCAGGAACCTGATAATGGAAGAAAGCAATGCCCCGCAAGAATGGAACGGCACTTTTAGCAACATAGAAAACAACTTTGCCCCTTGGAAATTTAGCCCTAATGACAGGGACAAATGGATGGAGGAATTGTAAACTAATGTTTTAATGATTTGCATGATTTGTTTTTCGCCATCATACCAATTTTTATTTACTTTGTACTTTAAATTTTACCTGCCCTGCAAGCAGGTTTATAAAATTTATTGAGAATATGGAACCATTGTACAATCGTGTAAGCAGCGAATTGCTAAAGCAACGTATGCTTGAAGAAACTGAACCCCGCACCACCATTAGCTTTTACCATTATTTTCATGTAGAAAACCCGAAAGATTTTAGGGATTTCCTGTACCTGCACTTAAATGAAATAGGTGTGTTTGGCCGAGTTTACATTGCACAAGAGGGCATCAATGCACAAATAAGCGTGCCTGCCTGTAATTTCGAGGCTTTCAAAAGTTTTTTGTATTCCATTGCGGCACTAAATGGTATCCGTCTGAACATTGCAGTAGATGATGACGGTAAGAGTTTTTGGGTGTTGAAAATAAAAGTCCGTGAAAAAATAGTGGCCGATGGCATAACAGACGATGCTTTCAGCATGGAAAAGAAAGGGCTGTATGTGAATGCCGAGCAAATGAACCATTTGCTAGAAAAAAAAGAAACAGTGGTGATAGACATGCGCAACCACTACGAATACGAAGTTGGCCATTTTGAAAACGCCTTGGAAATACCATCCGACACTTTCAGAGAGCAGCTGCCTATGGCGGTTGACATGATGAAAGGGAAGGAAGACAAGAACATTATCATGTACTGCACTGGGGGCATACGCTGCGAAAAAGCAAGTGCCTATATGCTGCACAAAGGGTTTAAAAACGTATTCCATTTGGAAGGGGGTATTATTAACTATGCCCAGCAAGTAAAAAAAGCAGGGCTGCCCAGCAAGTTTATTGGCAAGAACTTTGTATTCGATAATCGCCTTGGCGAGCGGGTAACAGACGATGTGATAGCCCATTGCCACCAATGCGGCCAACCAGCCGACACGCACACCAACTGCAAGAATGATGGCTGCCACCTATTGTTTATACAATGTGCAAGCTGTGCAGAAGCCTACACTGGTTGCTGCTCTACCGAATGCCAAACCATTTATCAATTGCCCGAAGAAGAACAAAAAGCTATCCGATCCGGGGTGGATAAAGGTAATGTGGTATTCAACAAAGCCAAATCTAGGCTACGCCCAAGGCTAGAAGACCGTTTATAGTTCACCGTTGACAGTGAACCGTTAATAGGCAACTCTAACTAGTGGCTAGTTTTATTAACCGTAAAAGTGTGGTCTTTATATAGCTTAGTTGTTACGAATAAATACAGGGTAGTCTGTAAACGGTTTATTGTCAACTGTCAACCGTTCACGGTGGACTGTCAACAGTGAAAGGATTAAACGTTATATCATTGTAAAAGTTTTCTTACTTGCTTTTGATGGAACACCATTTGCTAACCTAAAAGCAAAACCCTGTACAATGAAAAATATATGGCGGATAATAATATTAATGGCGGTGGCAATAGGATTTGCGATTGTGGTGGCTAATGCGCAAAGCAGTTGGCCAAAGGAAATACCATTGGATAATGGTGGAAAAATTATCATTTATCAACCGCAGCCAGAAAGCTTGAATGGCGACATACTTGCTGCTAGGGCAGCAGTATCTATTGCCAAAACATCTTCAGACGACCCAACTTTTGGAGCACTTTGGTTTGATGCCACTTTGCAGACAGACAAAGACAGCAGGACAGCCACTTTGGAAAGCTTAAACATAAAACAAGCAAAGTTCCCAGGCATACAAGACCAGCAGCAATTGCTACAATACACACAAAAGGTACAATCGGAAGTGCCAAAATGGAACATGCAGTTTTCTTTGGATCAATTGCTTACGTCTATTGAGCAAACAAAACAATTAACCGACCCCAATTTAAAGAACGATGCTCCTAATATTATTTATAAAAACACACCAACAACTTTAGTCATTATTGATGGTGAACCCAAGCTACAGCTAGACAAGCAAAGCAATTTGCAAAAAGTGGTAAACACCCCTTCTACTATTGTGCTTAGCCCAGACGATAATATGTATTATTTATACGGTGGAGGATTGTGGTACAAGTCGAAAAATATACTAAATGGCTGGAGCAATGCCACCAGCTTGCCTGTAAAAATCCAGCAGTTGGACTTGCAGATACAACAGCAGCAGAAAAAAAACAACGACAGCAATGCAACAGATAAGCCCGTAACGCCTACCGATATATTGATAAGCACAGTGCCTGCCGAATTAATCCAGACAGAAGGTTCGCCAACTTACCAAACGGTAGAAGGTACTAATTTGTTGTATGTAAATAATAGCTTGAACGACATTTTTAAAGACATCAACACCCAGCAGAATTATATATTAATATCGGGCAGGTGGTACACTTCTACTTCTTTAAGTGGGGGGTGGCAATATGTGCCTGCAGATAAATTACCAGCCGATTTTGCCAAGATACCAGAAGGCACAGAAAAGGACGGCGTGCTATCTAGCGTAGCCGGTACCAGCGCCGCCAACGAAGCCTTGATGGATGCGCAAATACCCCAGACTGCAAAAATAGACAGGGCAACGGCTACCACCATTGTTACTTATGATGGCAGCCCTGTATTTAACCCTATCCAAGGCACTAATTTGAATGTGGCTGAGAATAGCAGCATAACTGTGCTGAAATCAAATGGGAATTATTATGCAGTTGACAATGGGGTTTGGTATGTTAGCAATAGGCCAAACGGCCCATGGCAGGTTTCTACAGACAGGCCAGCTGATGTAAACAATATCCCTCCAGACAACATGGCTTACAATGTGAAGTATGTATATGTCTATGATTACACCCCCGATTATGTATATGCTGGCTACACGCCGGGCTATTTAGGGTGCTATAGTTATGGGCCTACCGTGGTTTGGGGCACAGGCTATTATTACCGGCCATGGTATAGGCACACCTATTACCCACGCGCATATACTTGGGGTTTTGGCATGGCGTACAATCCATGGACAGGCTGGAACATAGGCTATACATCTGGCTATAGCCTAGGGTGGCATTATTACGACCGCAATCCTTATTGCAGTGGCTGGTTTGGGCCACGTGCTTATAGGCCACCATACAGGCAATGGGGCTATAATGGCGGGTTTTATGGCAGAAGGGAAGTAGTGCTTGCACAGCCAAACATCCGGGTAAACAGGCCTATTAATATCGTAGCAAATACCCCCCGCCCAAGAAGGGAGATTTATATAAACAATGACCATAAGATAAATTTGTACAACCGTGTACAAGGTGCTAGGACTGTGGATGTAAACCACAGGGCAACCCCAGGCATATATAATGCCCCTAATACTAAGCCGGTAACACCACGCCTTACATTAAATAGGCCACAAGTTTGGCAAGTGCAGGGAGTTAACAAAAATGCTCCACAAACCCCCAATAGCCGCCCATTTGCTAGGCCTAGCTCACAAATGAACAATGTGGCTGCCGACCAGCAAGGCAATATTTATAAAAAAGACAATGAGGGGTGGAAACAAAGGGACAACAGCAACTGGAAACCCGCTACGCCTACACCAGACATGAACAGGGTACAACAACAGCGGGAAAGAGGCGGGAACAGGGAGCAATACTACCAACGTTCTCAACCAGTTACAAATAACATACCTTATACCAGGCCTGCCCCTGTACCAAGAATGCAACAAGTGCCGCCGCAGCAGCCGCAGCGTTCAAGTTGTAATGGTGGTGGGAGGAGAAGGGATTAGTTAGTTTTATGTTATTTATTTCTTCTTGGATGCGTAAGCTGCTTTCATTGCTTTTAAATCAATTTGGGAGCAATCTGCAATAAATTGCTCTACTATTTCTAAGGGCATTTCTTGTTCATCCTTAAAATTAATACAGCCTTTTTGGAAACTGGCATTTGGCAATAGCTGTTGGTATTTCTCATGCAATGCTAGCGAGCAATATATTGGCATAGCATGTACTGATATATGTTTTTTCACGCTAGCAAGCCCGTATTTGAACGAGCCTTCGGCATTGTAAAGTATCATTTCATTCTTCATCATCATGCCAATAGTTGCAGTAACAGAGTTATCATTAGCAACAATAATTTCATGGATTTTGCACAACAATTCCTGCCTTTCGGGCATTTGCTTGGAGATAAATGATTGGATAGGCATATACATTACAATTAAGGCATAAAACTAAAGTAATTGTTTAAACAAAGGGTTGCCAACATTTTGTAGGTTGGCAACCCTACTATTTAGCCTTTGTGCTACTTTGCGCTTTCGTGCCTTTGTGGCAAGAACTAGCGTTGGTAATACATTACAATAGATGCTTTGCCTATCGTTTGCTGGTTCAGGTAAAAGCCAACAACAGCAGGGGAAGCATTGGCATCCAAGCCTAATTTTTCTGTTTTTAAAGCATAAACAGTAAATAAGTACTGATGGAAACCATGCCCCGGAGGTGGGCAAGGGCCGCCATAGCCTGGCACGCCATAATCTGTTTTTCCTTGTATGGCCATTTTAGGCAAAAGCCCGGCACTAACATTGCCTGCGCCTGCTTTTAATTCTGTAGTAGAGGCTGGCAAATCAAAAACTACCCAATGCCAAAAGCCGCTGCCTGTGGGCGCGTCTTTATCATACAGGGTAACTGCAAAGCTTTTTGTTCCCACGGGAACATTTTCCCAACTTAATTCTGGGGACACATTTTGGCCGCTGCAGCCAAAGCCATTAAATTCTTCTTTTTTAGTGCCGCTTCCGCCAATATCGGTACTTTTTAGCGTAAATGTTTGTGCATTTGCAGCACATGCAAACAATAAGCAAGATGCAATGAGTACGTTTTTTAACTTCATATTTTTAATTTTATTTTAGAACATAACAAAACTAATTAATCATTGTTGAAACATTATTATTGTTTAGGGTGAATGGCAATGCTTCTTTTAATAAGAAGGCAAATAATTAACAAAATAACTGGCTGTATTTTTGAAAGGTAATTGCCTTTTGCTCGTATATAGTTTAAATATTTACCATGAAAAAGATTTGCTTTTACTTGTTGGTTGTTTGTGTTGTGGGTAGCAGTTGTGCCAATGCCCAAAAAAGCAAACAATACCCAGACCCGCCAATTGCCAGTGCAAAAACAGTTTATCCTATGAAGCTAACGAATGCCGAATGGAAAGCTAGGTTAACCCCTACACAATACAATATACTACGGGAGGAAGGTACCGAAACTGCTTTCTCTGGCAAGCTGGATCATTTTTACAAGAAGGGGACTTACTATTCAGCCGCTTCGTTGCAGCCTTTATTTAGCTCCGATGCAAAGTTTAACTCTGGCACGGGCTGGCCTAGTTTTTATGCCCCCATTACGCCGGATGCTGTACGATTGGTGCGTGACGAAAGCTATGGCACGGTACGCTGGGCTGTGGTGGACAGTAAAAGTGGCTCGCATTTGGGGCATGTCTTTGACGATGGCCCCGACCCTTCAGGCAAACGCTACTGCATGAATTCGGAAGCATTGATTTTTGTACCAGAAGGAGGGAAGCCCCCAACAGCATCGCATTGATAGGTGGCATAAAAAGACATCACACCAAGCCCTTACCAAAGTAGCTACTGTGAGTACACATCTTTAAACCTAGATTTTTCAGTTGAAATATATTGTAAGCACCAACTACTTCAAAGACAAGCGCTTGCTTGATTTTTTGGCTTTATCATAGTGTACTATGTTTTCAGCCAAAAAATCGGTCAAATGCTTGTCTTTATTGCATTTGAGCCTTTTATAACTAAGTCAATAGTAAAATCAGGGTTTAAGCTGTGATGGTTTTATTTGGTTTAACTGTAGTTTTGTACTTACTTTCTTACATAGTTAACCAATCATGAAAAAAACATTGCTTACTGCCACTTTTTTGTTCCTTATCTTCCCTTTCTTAGTTTTTTCGCAGGTTGCAAATAATACAAAATGGGATCGGTTAGAAGCTGATTTCCTAAACCCTCCAGCCACAGCAAAGCCCTATGTATGGTGGCATTGGATGGGGAGCAACTTCTCAAAACAGGGCATCACTAAAGATCTTGAAGCCATGAAAGCAGCCGGAATTGGCGGTGCTACTATCTTTAACCTTACCTCGGCCGTTCAAGAAGCCAATGCCCCAACAGGCAATTTGCCTTGGCCTAACCAAACTTATCGTAGCCCTGCCTATTGGGAGGCAGTCCGTTTTGCAGCAGCAGAAGCACAAAGGTTAGGATTGGAAATTGGTTTGCATAATTCTGTAGGATATTCAACCACGGGCGGCCCTTGGATAAGCGAAGAAAAAGGGATGCAAAAGTTAATATGGAAGAGCATAGATGTTGAAGGCGGGAAAAAAATTTCAGTAACCGTTCCAAAGCCCCTTTTACCAGTTCAAAGTGGGTATGGAAGCATAGGCAAAGTGGCCACCTACTACCATGACATTGAATGCCTAGCCGTGCCTCAACTAGATAGTTTTTCTTTGAAACAAGTTATTAATCTTACTTCACTACTAGATATAAATGGCAACATTACATGGGAAGCGCCACCTGGCAATTGGAGGATATACAGGATTGGCAACTGCCCTACCTTAAAATCGCCACACCCTATACCTGACGATGTTATTGGCAAGGCACTAGAAGTTGATAAAATGGATTCGGCTTATAATGCCTATCATTGGCATGTAGTAATAGACTCCATAAAGCAGCACCTAGGCAAATATATGGGTACCAGCTTCAAGCATTTGTTGATAGATAGCTACGAGTCGGGGTATCAAAACTGGACAAGCAATTTCAGGGAAGAATTTATAAAACGCAAAGGCTATGATCCGCTGCCTTGGATAGTTTGCTTTAGCAAATCCATCACTGGCGAAAAAGATAATAAAAATCGAAAAATAATTAATTCAGCATCCGAAACCCAGCGTTTTGATTGGGATTATACAGATGTTATAAATAGGCTGTATAATGAATATGGCTGGCAGGTAGGGAAAAAATCTTGTAACGAAAACAACCTCCAACTACAATGGGAGCCTTATTCAGGGCCTTTCGATATTGTTGAAGGTGCAGGTCTGCCAGATTTGCCCATGGGCGAATTTTGGACTTCATGGAAAGGGGGAATCAACGCTGCAATACCTGCCGCTGCACGTGCTGCTGGGAAAACAATTGTAGGTGCCGAATCTTTTACAAGTTGGCCTATTAATAGTAAATTTACTGAAACGCCTGCTTGGCTTAAGCCTTCGGCCGATGGTGCTTTTTTATCAGGTGTTAACAGGTTGGTGCTGCACCATTGGGTACACCAGCCTTTTGACGACAAATACCAGCCGGGTATGGGGATGGGCTGGTGGGGCACCCACTTTGGCCGTCACCAAACCTGGGCAGAAGCAGGGAAAGCATTTTTCAGTTACCTCGGCCGCTGCCAAGTTTTGCTGCAATTTGGCGAGCAGGTTGCCGATTACCTTTGTATTGACAAGCAGGATGGCTTTAGCGATTTGATGGCCACAAATGATTTCCTAATAAAAGAAATTAAAGTTGAGGGGCATCAAATTTTATTGCCGTCTGGAAGGAAATACGCCTTTTTAGTTTTCCCTAATAGTGGCACAATGCTTCCTGCTGTTGCAGAAAAGATAAAGGGATTATTATCAGCAGGTGCATATATTGTTTGCACACCGCCACAAAGTTCCCCAAGCTTGCAGGGTTTTCCCAATGCTGATATGAAAATAGAATCCATTGCACAAGAAGTATGGGGCAATAAAACAGAAACCAATTATGGAAAAGGCTGGGTAACCAATAGCGTAAAGCGTGCAATTGCAAAATGTAACATCTCACCTGACTTTATAGTTGAAAATGCAGGCAATAGCAAGGAAATAAAATTTCTACACCGTCAAGGGGCGAATACACATGTATTCTTAATTGCCAATACCGATTCTATGCCACAAAAGATGGCTTTGTCTTTCAGGGTAAAAGGGCTAGAACCAGAAGTATGGCAGGCAGAGGATGGCAGCACCTTTAAAGCGAGTGTTTGGAAGGAAGCTGGTGAAAGGACTATTGTACAACTTTTTTTAAAAGCATCACAAACCGCTTTTGTAGTGTTTAGGAACCCTGCCACAACAGCAATACATACAACATCCCTAGCCATTAATGGCACTGCCACCGACTGCAACCTTGCTACTAAAAACAATAAGCCATCTTTTGTAGCCTATAAGGAAGTTTCTGCAAAAGTTAGCCTTTCAGATGGAAGCGAAAAGGTTTTTGATATAAAGCCTTTGGAAACCAAGGAAATAAATGGTGATTGGCATGTTGTATTTAATCCTAAATTAGGTACTTCTTTCGAATTAAACTTTCCTGTATTGGTTGATTTTAGCAAATATGAAAACAAGGACGTGAACTATTTTTCCGGCACGGCGCATTATACCAAGCAAATACAGCTAACGGCACTTGAACTGGCAAAAGGAAAAAGGGTGATGCTTGACTTGGGTACAGTAAATGATATTGTTCAACTGCATGTAAATAACAATAACATGGGGGTATTATGGTATCCCCCCTATAAAAAGGATATTACCGAAGCCTTGAAAGTTGGTGCCAATACGCTCGATATTGCCGTAACCAATACCTGGGCAAACAGGCTGATAGGGGATGAGCAAGAACCAGAAGACATTGTTTTTGGAAAAGAACGTATCCTTAAGAAAGATACAGTAGGCAGGCCATTGAAAGAATACCCCAACTGGTTTATAAACAACACGCCACGGCCATCCAAGGGGAGAAAAACATTTACCAATTGGTATTATTACAAAAAAGACAGCCCACTGCAACCGGCAGGCTTAGTAGGCCCTGTAAGGCTACAATATGGGGAATTAAAAGAATTATAGGTAGTTACAACTTGCAGGGAAGTTGCCATGAATGCACGAATAAGCACGAATAAAAGCATTATGCCATTTGTGAACCAAGCGAAGGGTACACGCCAAAGGCAATGCACCAGCAACACATCTTTTATTTTTAGCTTTGTGCACTAGCTGGGTATTTTACGCTACAAACAAAGCTTGCATTTGCTAAGGCTGTTTCACTACTAAATCTTGAGGATTGGTTTTTTCTTTTTCCTGCACGCTCTGCTTGCCTGTTTCTACCTCTATCATTTTTGTTGTTACGGCATATTCACTAGGTAATATTTCAGATCCATATTCCATGGCGTAAGCCTTGGTAAACTCTGCCCCAAAATACAATATAATGGAAGAATAGTATATCCATAACAGCAATACTACCAATGAGCCAGCCGTGCCGTAAGTGCTGCCTATATTGCTTTGCCCAATGTAAAACGAAATACCAAACTTGCCTAGCATAAACAAAAATGAAGTGGCCAGCGCACCTGCCACTACATCTTTCCATTGTATTTTTGCATCAGGCAGTACTTTAAAAATAACGGCAAATATTACTGACGTTACTATTAAAGTGATTGTTAGGTTGAGTAGATAGAAAATAATTACTGTAACCCCCGGGTATATTGCCTGCAAGCGGCTGCTCAATCCCTCTATTATGGCAGAAAGGCCAAGCGAAACGAGTAATAAAAACCCCAAACTAATGATTACGGAGAAGGACAAAAACCTATTTTGCAATAGTTTTAGCCAGCCTTTTTTGGGTTTTGGTTTCAGGCCCCATATCATATTGATGGATTCCTGTATTTCTGCAAATACAGAAGTAGCACCAACTAAAAGCGAAACGCCGCCAATAATGGCAGCCACTTTTCCTTTGCCTGTTATAAAGGCATTTTTAATAATTTGCTGCAATTGCAAAGCCGTGTCATTCCCCACAAAATGCTGCATTTGTGCATATATTTTGCCTTCCACTGCCTCCCGCCCGAAAAAAATACTGCACAATGCAATAATCATTACCAGCAATGGCCCCATGGAAAAAATAGTATAATAGGCCAGCGATGCACTAAGCTTGGTAATATTATCTGTGGAAAAGCCGCTAAAAGAATTTTTTAGTATTTGCCATAGCGTTTTAAATGAAAACTTTTTCTTCATTTTTTTTAAATGAATCAATACAAAAAAGCTACCAAAAAATTACAAATTTTGCCCTTGTTGGTCTTCGCTCCATTTTTCGCCGTTGATGAGTGTCTCCCACCAACAACGAAACGATAACAGATTATCTAGTTTAGTACTGTAAAAACAAATCGATTAGCGGGGCAAAACGAAAACCCTTGCACATTTTTTATAATATCCATTTTATTGTGTTTTTTATTAATATAGTTTCAGTTTTGCCTTTTTTCGGGCTTTTTTCTTGTTTGTATGTTTTTGAAAAATCCCATTCACTCATTTAAATCATTGATTATCAACAATATCGGAAAATATTTATGCGTGTTTTGTGCGTATTTTGTGCGTACTTTTTGAGTGATTTGTGCGTGATTTATGAGTGATTTGTGAGAAAAACTGAGTGATTTTATGCCCATAAAACAAAACCCTATTTTGGCACTACAACTATTTTAATATTAGTAAAAAAAGAACTACAATTTAGCTTGGGTTGTTTTGATTCCATTTTTTAAGCTAAACCCTCCACGAAGATAAACTAAATATATTAGTATTTTGGAAAAAAATATTTGGTTATTGGTTGATGGTACACCTACGGATAGGATAATAGATTTTGTTAAGTGTAATTGCTTACAAACAGCAGTCTAATTTACATTTGAGTTAGATTTCTCGTGCCTCGAAAAGACGGGGAGAACGAAGCGAAGGCTACATGCAATAGTGGATGCACCAGCAACACTTATTTATTTGTAGTGACATGCGCTAGTTGAGAGACTATTTTCCTATTGGTCGGTGTCTCACCGACCAATAGAGAAACGAAGCGAAAGGTACACGCAACAGTGGATGCACCAGCAACACATCTTTTATTTTCAACTTCGTGTACTAGCGGGGCATACCGCAAATCAGAGATTTGCAAACACTTTGACGTAGACGGGAGTCTACGCCAAGCTGGGTAATTGCCCACAAACATCAGTCTGATTTACATTTGAGTTAGATTTCTCGTGCCTCGAAAAGACGGGGAGAACGAAGCGAAGGGTGCACGCAATAGGCGATGCACCAGCAATACTTCTTTTATTTGTAGTGACATGCGCTGGTTGAGAGACTATTTTCCTATTGGTCGGTGTCTCACCGACCAATAGAGAAACGAAGCGAAGGGTACACGCCACAGGCGATGCACCAGCAACACTTCTTTTATTTTTAGTCACGTGCGCTAGCGGGGGGATTTATCTAAACACCTCATTCAGCCTCCACAAAAGTGTTAAAGCTTGTACTGAGCCAGAATTAATGTATATATCCAAGATGTCTATTAGATTCTTAAACGAAGAATCATCTAGTAATAAATCTCGATGATCTGCCAATAATTTTTCAGTCAGTTTAACCATTTCAGCTATTCCGTGAGCATCATAAGTATAGCCTGTTGAAATAGAATACTGCGTTATTGATGCTGCCATCGAAAGAACATCTTTGACATCGTAGTGTAAAACATGATTTAATGACTCAATAAAGTAGTGAGCAGAATTGCCAATAATTAATCCCTTTCCAGTAATCTTAGAAGAATATAAAACAATTTGTTGATAAATAGGCTTTACGAGAAAATAAAAGCCTCTTCTATTCTCATCGTTAATCGGTAATGAAAATTGATTTTTACCCGTACCAATCCTGGCCTCGTCAAGTTGAAAATATAATCTTATAATTACTTCATGAATAATTTCGAATGAGTTCTTTATTTCCTTGTTCCCAGAATTGAATTCCTCATCCTTAGCTGAGGAAAGTCTTTTTCCGCAAGTTTCAACATAAGATTTAATTATTTGAAAAAGGGGTTTGTATTTTTCCGGATCTGACGCAAATTCATTGAGTATATTGGAGGGGTGTAAGCTATTACATAATTCAAATATTATACTTTTACAAAGTCTAGATATACTAATTGCATTAATCAATTCTTGATGAGCTCTTTCCGATTTGTGGCTGAGAAAGAACCATATTAGCATCTTAGCAAATGCATCTATAAAGTTATCACTAAATTCAAAAAGGTCACTTTTTGCTAAGCATAAATCAATAATATCATTTACTTGTTTTTCAACATTGTTCAAATCAACATGAATGTTTCCAAGTAAGGCTGCGTAAATAAAACCATCGTCTTCTTTCTCGATTCTATCAATATAAAGCTTCCAATATCTAGCGTAATCTTTTTCGGCAAGAAGGCTAATTCTATTCACTGCCATATACCTAATAATCGGCACGCTATCATTCAAGGCTTGACGTAATAGTTCATAAAATATTTCATCTTGGTCATAAATGTATATATATAGTAAACCTTCTGTAGCTACAATTCTTGGTGTTGGAGACCAACCATGCGCCGGCGAATTTCCCTCATTATTAGCATCAAACTCAGTCAAGTAATTAAATGAATAACTAATGACTTTTTTAATTAGTTTAATCTGTTCTTCAGGGCAACCAGTTAAATTTCTACAAATAATCGACAAGGATGCAGCTATTTCATTTAACACCGAATAAAATAAATCTGAATGTAAAGTTGTGTGTCTACTTTCCAATTTGGAATAAGCATCTAAGGCTATCTCCAAATGCAGAGAGTAATCGTTTATTGAAGGTTCATCATTACGCCATTTATTATTAAAAGCTTCTAGTTTTTGTCTTGCATCAATCAAAATTTCATTTTCAGGAGATTTAACGTCAACTCCTCGTTCCTGCATCCACATCTCGCTGGTAAACGTTGTTACAGATGATTGATAGGCTAAGGGAAGTGAATTGTCGACTGGTCCGCTGTCGTAAACAATCTTTTTGGATTTTTTAAAGCTTAATCTTGCAATAGGTAATCGGGTTAAAACTGTAGCGATTTGTTTGATTTCTTCCTTTTTAAAAGCAAAAAAAACGCTACGTTCAATTTGAGAAATTTGTTTTTTCGTAAAATAACCAGCCGATTTATCGATAAAGTTTGTTACATAAAAACTAATGTTTAAATCTCGTAAAAACAATGGTGAAATTAGTGGAAATAAAGCTTTAGCTAATTTAGAAGGGTATTTAGTGCCGAGTTCAAATAACAATCTCCAAGTGTATCCTACTTTAGCATATTGAATATACTCAATAAAAAGAGCGTCTAAAGCCGGATTGCTGGCGATAATTAGTTTTTCGAGAAAGTCAATAATTTTATTTGCAATGTTATAGTTCTCATGATAGTTAAAGTCATGTACCCATATTACAGATAGGTCAGGTATAAAAACACATTCTCGGCCATTAAAATTAAACTTAATCTCTTCTAAAGTTATCTGAATTTTAAAATCAATTACGTACTTATTCACTATCGTCAATCCAGTTCGTATTGCTATACTTGAAGCCTGCTGAAGAAATTCGGGAAAAAACTCCTGTAATCTAAAATAACACAACTCATAGTCCTGTCGTCTATTGCTTTTAAAACTCATGAGTACTGAAGCGCCCATTTGTGTTTCTTGATTACTCAATTCAGTATGTCCAAAAATTGCTAGATAAATTTCAGCAACAAAGTGTGAATCAAAGGGTAAAATGTATTTTACAGCATCTGAAAGTTGAGAAAGATATCCAATTTCAAAATTTGACTCTTGAGTCATCTCTAATATCCGCAACAACAAATTCTTCGATTCTAGAGTATTGGTGGAATAGGTTTTAGCAACCATTGAAACAGCTATACCAAAACCTATTCTATCTAAAAATTCTGTATTTTCTACTTGGCGGTTTAGAAGGATATAACGAAGTAAATTTCTTGCGGCTTCACCATATAGTTCTATTGAATTATTTGACTTTCCGTTAACTATCTCTTGATCGAGCAAAAATGAAACTTCGAATATGAAGTCCGTTTGAAGATGCTTTGATAAATAAAGAATTAATCCTGCAACTTTATTTGCATCAAGTTTTCGTAGCAATCTTATCGACTGTAGCAAGTTCTTTAATGTTGTTGCCCGAATAGAGCTAGAAGAATGATTAGTTATAGCAACAATATCTTCAATGCTTGAATATTCTGAAACAATAATCCCATTTAGTACTAGCCGTACTAGAAGGTTAATTACCTTAGATTCTATGGCACATAGATTCCAATATGCTTTCCAAAACTCGGTTATATCTCTATACCATTCTGATGTAAAAAAATACAGGAAGCTTGGACGTAGAAAAAATGGGCGAGTGGGATCAGAATTTATGAATAAAATGAGATCGCTGGTTTTTTCAGGAATTGAGTATATACTTACTGCATAGTCAAACAATATGTTGTGAGAATAGCATAATTGGTTGCGGGTACGCCCAACTTCATCGATAATGTTTTCGCTCCTCAAATAATCAAAAACAGTACTAGTGTCAGAGACCTGTGAGGCATAGAAATCACTTTTTAAAATATTTAATGAACGTTTATCTACTAAGGCTTGGGTTAACTTTTGAACAAATATTTCTTTTTCTATATGCCCACCGATATTTTTTAATTTTCTTTTCCCAATAGACTTTTAGTAATTGTGCTTCAGATTTGTATTGTTTAATAAGATTTATTTCTTTTTCAGTTACACTTTTTGAAATTCCTTCTAATAACATCAAGAAAAATGGTATTCGAATAATTTCTTTTAATTCCTTGCTTGCTTCATAAAATAAGTTTTCTAAGACTTTATTTCCTCCTATTCCCTGCAAAATTTCCTCATCTGTAAGTTCGGCAATTTCCAGCTTACGACAACTTTCCAATTCATTCATTATTCCCGAGGCACCAAATAGTTTCAGTAACTCGGAAGACTTGGATGCATCGTAGGTCCTTACTGTGACAATGATATTGTAGGATTCATAAAGTTCCCTAACAGCTTTCCGAATTTGATTTAAAAAGCCTTTTCGAATCCTTTCGTCTCTTGCAGCGTCAAAAGCGTCAAAGATCAAAATAGCCTTCTTCCCTGACAATGAAATTTTTTTGAGCGCTTGAATCCAATTCTCCGACAAATCTAACTCTATAGATATGGCAGCATCGTCATATTCAAGCAGGGTGTCTACTTTCAATATTAATGCTGGAACTCCATTCCCAGAATCATATAACTTTTTTTGTAACTCCTTAAGCAAAAAGCTTTTACCAACTCCCGGCTTACCTATAATCAGACCATTTCCAATTGAACAAAAGTCGTAAAGCTTTTCAAGCAGCTTGTCTCTTTTAATTTGCATCTTCGATCTGTCTTTTTGTTATTTCAAATAACTTAGCTGTTAGTTTGGCACTACCAATTTGTTCATCATATGGTTCAAGAATTTCCGAAAACGCATGGTTGCTGTTAAAAATATACTCACAAAGATTTATTGCTGAATTTGCTGCGGTAGCCTGCTTTTTAGCTTTTCCATATTTTTTTTGACCATCTGCAAAATCACAAATAGCTTTAACAACAATCCAATGAGCAACTTTTCCATCGCAAGCCGAGGCAATTCCAACTCCTTCCATTTCTCCTCCTTTTGATCCGGGATATTGCTTTACAAGTACATTTTTGGCTTGTGTATTGTCCATAAGTTTCTCCCCGGACAGTACATCTCCAATAAATATCTTAGTTTCTATATCTCCAATTTTATAATTCCAATCAGTATTACGAAAACGATTGATAAGTAGCGAACTTGCTGGTGATTCTTTGCCTCTAAATTCCGTATTTGATTCTCCAATCCTTTGTGGCTCGTATGAGATAATTCTTTCAGAAACTAAAACGTCACCAATCTTTTGCTTTTTTTTGTCAATACCAAATGCTATTCCGGGCATAAGAACAACTGCCGGGCTACAAAAAGCAATTGCATCAGTAGTGGTAATAATTGATGATTCGCGGCCTATTGACCCCATTTCCCCACATGCTACATGTACAGCACGATATTGTCCAAATAGCCCCAAGTAATAGGATTGTTTTCCATCATATATCTTAATGAGTGAATCACAGCCCGGTAAAGGCTTAAGTTTGCCGTGAAGAATATCCTTTTCAATTTTCGTAGCTGTAACTAGCAATAATTTAAATAAATCTTTTTGATTAGTGAAGTATATAATGCCTTTCTCTTCGTACTGAATGTTTATCGACATGATTTGTTATCTAGCTAAGTTTATAAATAATGAATTGAGTGTTTGTTAATGAAAACTTTGTACTGGTAAGCCTTTATTGTTATCTACCATTTCATTTACGCCAATAATGCCTACAGGTTGAATAACCCAGCCACAGGCAATTAGCTGCCTGTCGATCTCATCTCTTGCAATCTGCTCTGGGGTTTGATTTGTCATTTTTGCTATTCGGTTTATTCGCTCCCATTCAAATACCTAAAGACTATACTTTTTTAGCCTTTTGGTGCTAATCTTCAAATTAAAAAACTTTTGTAATCAAGGCAATAACGTCTTTTTTTAGTCTAAATTTTCTTTCAGTTCAATTAGAAAATGATAGTTGTTTTTAATTCATCCAAAGATGGGGAATTGTTTGGGTATATGTATAAGAAAATTGAAATTTACATTGAAAAAACGAATTTTTTCCCAGCTAGGCGTAGGTGTGCCGTGAATCAATCTCAGTTAAGCCACTGCTAGCAAAGGTGGCTAAAAAGAGATGCAACCGCGCATCTGTTGTGTATGGCTTTGTTAAAGTGGTTGATAAAGGAAAACTTCCCGAAAGTTTTAGAACGTTTACTACAGCTTAGTTTTTACTAATAGTACATTCCACAATCTTATGGTAAGTATGTTTAAGTTCTTCATAAGCTTCTTGCGCCCCTTCAACGCCTTCCTCCGCTTTTTGTTTAGCATCACTTACAAAATAAGAAGCCTGTCTGATAAGACTTTCAGCGAAAATTTCACTTGCTTCCTCCGCATTTTGCGCTATTTCATTTGCTATAGCTTCATGGCTAAGTGCTAAGTGGAGATAAAAGCAAAGATTTGAATGCAGCTCTTACTACTTATTACCTATTTCTTACGCCTAATTCATAAGGGTGCATAAAATTTTTTCGCTTGGGCTGTTTTTTTTATTTTTCCAAAAACATGCTCTATTTTAAAAAAACGTATCTTTGTGCTATAAATGCACCTGATACAAAGCATTTACAAAGCTAGTTTCCAGGCATTAGTATCGTAGTTCTTTTTTTACTAATATTAAAATAGTAGTTTTTAAAAATTAAGGTATTATAATTCCTTATCAATAAATGATCACTTTATTATCATAAAACTATTATTCTACTATCAATTTGGTATTAATTTGGTATTATTCCATGATAGTAAAATATCATAAAATGATACTTTTTTACTCTACTAAAAATTCGCTAATAGTATTGATAATCAATGGTTTACAAAAAAAATCGAGGATTTTAAAAAAAAATCTGAAACGGCAAAAAGGTTAAAAATTGGCAAAACTGAAACTATTTTAATAAAAAACCCGGCAAAAATAATAGTATAAAAAATGTATAAGTGTTCTCGTTTTTCACCCCGGCCTGCGGCCACCCCTCAAAGAGGGGAATTGTGTAAACACTGTAGCTTCGAGGAGATAAAAACTAAGATTTGAAATGCAGCTCTTACTACTTATTACTTACCACTTACCACTAACTCCCAATTCATAATTCCTAATTCATAATTGATAACTTACCTTTGCGCTTCCTCACCCTAAAAAGAGGGCACTTACTACAATATGCGTTTGTACCCGGAATCGGCAGCCAACCAGTTAGAATTTGACAAAGTAAAAGCACTGTTGGCCAATCATTGCAAAACGGTGTATGCAAAGGAAAAGGCTGAACACCTGCGCATCCATACCAAGAAAGAATATATAGAACTAGAGCTAAGGCAAACACATGAATACAAGCTGCTACAGCAGCAAGGCATGTATTTCCCAGGCGATTTTACGCTCAACATACAAAAAGACCTTAAACTGCTGGGCATACCGGGTGCTTTGCTGATAGGCGAGCAGTGGATGCACATCCGCCGCTTATCTGAAACGGCTGGGAGCATTTTCCGCTGGTTTGATGCAGAAAGGCGGCAGGCTTATAGTGCTTTGAGTAAGGTAATAGAAGATACCTACTACGAAAAAGTAATAGTAGAAATAATAGATGAAATTCTGGACGAGGGCGGCAACGTGAAAGACAATGCCAGTGAAGATTTAGCCCGCATACGCATGGCACTCTACAAACGCAGGAACGACCTGCGGCGGATGTTTGAGAAAGTGGTAGCCAAGCTAAACAAGGCAGGCTATTCGGCCGAGATAGATGAAGGTTTCAGCAATGGCAGGCGGGTAGTGGCGGTATTTGCCGAGCATAAACGCCATGTAAAAGGGATTTTGCATGGGGAAAGCGACAGCCGCAAAACCGCTTTTATAGAACCAGAAGAAACAATACCCCTGAACAACGAAGTTTTTTCGTTGGAGAATGACGAAAGCCGGGAAGTGCAACGAATTTTGCGGGCATTAACAGCAAAACTGTCTGTTTATGCCCCTTTGCTAAAGGGGTATTTGGATATTATTGGTGAGTACGACTTTATAAAAGCCAAGGCCAAATTGGCTTTGGATATGAACGGGCAATTGCCCAACTTGTTGGATAAAGCCCATCTAGAACTGAAAGATGCGTACCACCCTTTGTTGTATCTGTACAACAAAGCCAGCCAAAAGCCTACTATCCCTGTTACGCTAACCCTTGATGAAAAAAGCAGGATATTGGTTATAAGTGGCCCCAATGCCGGTGGCAAAACGGTAACCATGAAAACAATTGGGCTAAACCAAGTGATGCTGCAAAGCGGCTTGCTAGTGCCAGTTCACCCCACATCGCAGATGGGCATTTTCAGGCAATTATTTATCCATATTGGCGACACGCAAAGCATAGAGTTTGAGTTGAGTACCTACTCATCGCACTTGCAGCACATGAAGCACTTTATAGAAGTGGCCAATGGCAAAACCCTGTTTTTTATTGATGAACTAGGTAGCGGCAGCGACCCGAACCTAGGCGGGTCTTTTGCAGAGGTAATCATGGAAGAGCTTGGCCGCCGCCATGCTTTTGGCATAGTAACCACCCATTACCTGAACCTGAAAGTAA
Organism: Parasediminibacterium schistidii; assembly: GCF_046546515.1. NCBI lineage: Bacteria > Pseudomonadati > Bacteroidota > Chitinophagia > Chitinophagales > Chitinophagaceae > Parasediminibacterium > Parasediminibacterium schistidii. Next base: position 121,575 of record NZ_JBKHKJ010000014.1, read on the forward strand.
TGGCCAACCGCACGCAAGGTATCATCAACGGGGCCATGCAGTTTGACGAAGTGCATTTGCAGCCGATGTATAAGTTGATTGTGGGCAAGCCTGGCAGCAGCTACACATTTGCCATAGCAGAAAGGATTGGCCTGCCACAACATTTAATAAGCCGGGCAAGGAAACTGGTGGATGAAGACCATTTTAAACTAGACAAACTACTGAACCGCACCGAGCAGGACTTGCAGCAACTGGATATTGACAAAAAGGAGCTACACAAGCTGCTAAGGGAAAATGAAAAGCTGAAAAAAGAAATGCAAACGGTGATGGACAAAGAACGCCACCGCCAGCAAATAGAAACCCAGAAGCACCAGAACCAAATAACGGAAGACCGCCTTGCGTACATGAAAGACATGGAACGCAAGCTGAAACAAATAGTGCTGGACTGGAAAAAAGCCGATGACAAAAACACAGTAGTGCAAAACTTGCAAACCCTGCTGTTTAAAAGCAAGGAAAAAATAGTGGTGAATAAGTTGGCCAAAAAAGTGGACACAAGGTTTAAAGAAACCAAAGCTGAAATAACGATAGGTAGCTTGGTGAAATTGAAAAAAAATTACCAAGTAGGCGAGGTGAAAGAAATAAGGGGCAAGCGTGCCATTGTGCAGATAGGCGTATTGCCCATGAATGTAGAGTTGGACGATTTGGTAACAGTGGAAAAGATACTAGGCGAAGGCTAGCGATTAGTTTGCCACAAAGGTGCGAAAACACAAAGCGCCACAAAGTGTTATAGAAGAAGAAATACAAAACATATATTCTTTCTTTTTTCTCAGTGCTGCTTGGAGTCTTCGAGCCTTTGTGTCAAAAAGATAGCTAGTAATAACCCAACTGCCGCTTATACATTTGCACTGCATTTTCATAGCCTATATACAAAGCATCGCAAACTAATGCGTGGCCAATACTTACTTCATCTGCCCAAGGAATATGTTGAGCGAAATATTGTAGGTTATGTAAATCTAAATCGTGGCCTGCATTGATGCCTAGACCCAATTGCCTAGCTTTTTCAGCAGCGGCAACATAAGGGGCGATAGCTGCAAGTTTCTGTTCAGTGTCAACAGTAGTTAATGCACTAAACGCTTTCGCATAGCCTTCTGTATATAATTCTATCCTGTCTGTGCCCGTTAATGCTGCACCTTCTACCATTTCAATAATGGGGTCGACAAATATGGACACCCTAATTCCTGCGTCCTTAAATTTAGAAATAATATCTATCAGGTAATCTTTGTGTTTGATGGTATCCCAGCCATGGTCGCTGGTAAGTTGCCCCAAAGCATCCGGCACTAATGTAACTTGATGTGGTTTTGCAGCCAATACCAAGTCGACAAACTTTTGTTCAGTAGGGTTTCCTTCAATATTAAATTCGGTAGTAATCACTTCTTTTATATCAAATACATCCTTATAGGTAATATGCCTTTCATCGGGGCGGGGGTGCACGGTTACGCCATCTGCGCCAAATCGCTGTGCATCTATAGCGGCTTGAACTACATTAGGGTTGTTGCCACCACGGCTATTACGAAGTGTAGCGAATTTGTTGATATTGACACTTAACTTTATCATAGAGCAAAAATATACCACTGATTAAATGATTTGTATGATTTTAATGATTGAAGCCCATGCCTGCAAAAGATTTTATAGAAATAACATTGGAAAACCGCCTAGGTCTTTTGAAGCAATTGGCAAGTAATTTCTTTCCAGCCTCTTTCCCATTCGCCAATAACGGCTATTTGTTCTAAGGATTCCAATGCCCTGTACCGCCATGCAATAAACACATCGCTTGCTTTTATTGTTGTCTTCCCAAATATTATGCTGAATAATTTGGTGAGCTTTTGTGGTTCTTGTTGCAGTAAAGTCAGCAAATCCTTGTCGTAAAACGATGTAGGTTTGCTTACAATCTTTTTGCCGCCTTCCAATAAGCGCACCATGCCGTTTTCATTACAAAGCCGCTGCCATTCATCTGGGTCGGTTTCAAACTCGCTCAATGTTATTGGCCTTGCTAGTTTCTTGGCTTTTCTAAATTCCTTGGGTTGTATTTCGTGCAGGTAAGTAGGGTAGAAAATCCCCCCTTTTTCGTTAATAAAAGGCAGGTTGTTCATATACAAAACCTGTATCCTGCCTTGAAAATCTTTTAATTGTGGCATCAGCCGCATCAGCCAGTAATAGCCGCATACATCGTGTGCATTTTGCCCCATCCAAAGCCATAGTTCTAACGTAGTGTCTTCTTCCAATTGCTTTAGCAGGTTGTGTACAGTCAGCTTATCGTCCACTATATTTATTTGCTCTGTATAGGGTGAAAACAGCAAAGCATCTTGCCACCAATCCCTGCGTTGCCTGTAACCCTCCGGTTCGTATATATTGCTAATTGGCCCAACTGCAAAATCATCCTTTATTTGTATTACTTCCCCCTGCAAGCTGCTGTCAAATTCCATAGCCTGTTGCAATACGGTTATGTCTGCCTCACTAAAAACGATATGTACCATAAGGCGGCAAATGTAAATGTTCTGGGAGAAATAGGAGGGAGGGGTTATTAAGGTTTTGGTTTTTAACTTAAATGCCTAGCATTAGTGTAATATATAAATGAT